>JAICMB010000367.1 GCA_025929455.1 Bryobacteraceae bacterium
GCGGTCGCATTTTGCCGCCTGCCCTGGTGGCACCCGTGCATGTCCGCTATTTGTTTGCCGCCTCCGCCCGCGATGCCCTCTTCACCAACTCATAATCGAACGCCAGCCCGTCATAGAAGGACGAAATCAGAATCCGCTCATCCTTCCCGTGCGCGCGCACATCGTTCTGCTCGATAAAAATCGCGGACGTGCCGTAAGCCGGAATCCCCGCCCCGCGCAGATACTTGCTGTCAGTGGCGCCCGTTCCCATCACAGGCACCACTGGCGTCCCCGGCCATACCGCGCCGACCGCCGCCTCGACCACCTGCATGACGCCCGGCCGCAAAGGCGACGCCGGACCCGGTGCGGCAGGCGCCACAACATCGAGCGAGGCATTCCGATCGGCCGCCACTGTCTGTAACTGCGCGGCAACCCCCGCGGACGAATCGTCCGGCAGCAAGCGGCAGTTGATGACGGCCGACGCCGTCTGCGGCAGCGCGTTCTCGGCATGTCCGCCGGCCAGCTCCGTCGGTATGCACGTCGTGCGCAGCAGCGCGGTGTAGGACGGATCGGCCGACAGCGCCGCGACCTCCGCCGCATCGTTCGTATCCGATGCAACCGCGCGCAGCCGCGTGGCAACTTCGCCGGTTTCGAGTTTCGCCATGCGCTCGAAATACGTCCGCGTAATTTCGTTCAGCCGCGCCGGAAACTGAAACGCCTGCAGCTTCTCGAGGACATCCGCCAGTTCGTAAATGGCGTTGTCCTTCCGCGGCAGCGAGCTGTGCCCGCCACGATTGTGCGTCGTGAATCGGACCGAGAAATAGGTCTTCTCCGCCGCTTGCAGATGATATAAAAGATGGTGGCCGTTCTGCAGTTCACCCCCGCCCGCGTCGGCATTGAAGCAGTGCGCGGCATCGATCAGCGCCCGGTGCGTCTCCACGAGCCAGTGCACGCCGTTATGCGGCCCGCTCTCCTCATCGGCCGTGAGCGCCAGGATCAGGTCGCGGTCCGGCACGAAGCCCTCGCGCTTCAGCCGCATGAACGTGGTCACCAGCAGCGCGTCGTCGCCCTTCATGTCCTGCGTGCCGCGGCCGTAAAAATAGCCGTCCTTCTCGGTCAGTTGAAACGGGTCGAAGGTCCAATCCGACCGCAGCGCCTCCACCACATCCAGGTGGCCGATAAAGACCACCGATTTCGCGAGACCGCGCCCGCGCAGACGCACCACCACGTTGCCCTTGCGCGGCGCGGGTTCGAGCACCTGCACATCCCCGGCGGGATACCCGGCCGTCTTGAACCGGGCGGCCATGGCGCGAGCGGCGCGCGTGTTGTCCCCCGACGCATCGGTGGTATTGATCTCGATCAGTTCCTTGAGGATCGACCGGGCCAGCGCGCGATTGGGTTCGTTTTGTTCGGTCTGCGCAAACGCGGCGGGCGCGAAGGCCGCTAATAGCAGGAGAGCGCGTGTTCTCATAGAGATGCATGGCGGCCGCGGTGCGCATCGGCTGTTCCGGGTGGCATTACAAGCACTGGGCCGGTCCCTTCTATCCTGCCAAACTTCCCCCTTCGAAGATGCTGGCCTACTATTGCGAGCACTTCGATACCGTGGAGTTGAACAATAGCTTCTACCGCCTGCCCGCGCCAGAAACATTCGCTGCCTGGCGCGCGGCCGTGCCTGCCGCGTTCCTGTTCGCGGTCAAGGCCAACCGCTATCTCACGCACAGCAAAAAGCTGAAGGACCCCGAGCAGGCGCTCGAGCGCATGTTCGCCAGCGTTGACATGCTTGCCGACAAACTGGGTCCGGTCCTGTTCCAGCTTCCGCCGCAGTGGGGCGCCGATCCGGCGCGCCTGACCGATTTCCTGAGAGTTTTGCCCGCCGGCCACGACTACTCGTTTGAGTTCCGGCATCCATCGTGGAACTCGGAGGAAGTTTTTGCGGTATTGCGGCGCTACAACGCCGCGTACTGCCAATATCATCTGGCAGGATATTTAACGCCGGCCGAAATCACGGCGGATTTTACATATGTCCGGCTGCATGGCCCGGGTGGACGCTACCAGGGCAGTTATAACGACGCGGAATTGCGGTCCTGGGCGGATCGCATCGGCACTTTACGGCGCAGTCTCCGCGCCGTCTATGTGTATTTCGATAACGACGAGGCCGGCTACGCGCCGCGCAATGCGCTCCGCCTACGGCAAATCCTGGAGCTCTGAACGAGGCCGCCGGAGGCTAACCTAAGGCGATGCCACGCGCTCTAAGGCGAATAGTGGAGCATGCAAAAAACTTACGTTCTAAAACGTTTTTTTGCTCGCGCGTGCGGGGCAGATCGGCTATGATTTCTCTTTAAACATTCCATTTGGCAATTTGAATTATGGCGAAGCCCCGAGCCCTCGCATACGTTCCCTCTAGCGCCTCCCGCCCGCTGCATCTGGCGGCCGCCCGCGCCAAAAAAGGCATTTCCTTAGAAGCTATTGCGGAGATCACGAAGATCAGCCCGCGCTTCCTCCGCGCTATCGAGGCGGAGGATTTTGGAACACTCCCAGGCGGCATTTTCGCCACCAGCTACCTCCGCCAGTACGCCAGTGCTAGCGGCGCCGATGCGGACGAACTCGTCGGGGTGTACCTATCGCGCTACGGCGAGCCGGAGCAGCAGGAACCGCGTCCGGAAGCCAACGCCGTCCGGAGCCTGTTCGCGCGCTGGCTGCGCGTGCCCGCCCGTACCTGATGAGCGCCGGACTAGGTATTCGTACCGTGCGTTTGTGCGGGCAAATCCCCTAAAATAATTTCGCTCACCGCTAAAGTTTCCCTGGCGCGCGGGCGATAAGACTTGTGGGAGCCGAAGGGCTCTTCCGGGTATGCGCCCTTAAGCCGCCGCGCGTATTCCCGGCCAGTGGATCCGCATTTCGGTTATTCGCGGCGGATTTGATCTATGAAGATTCACGACACCAACTCATCCGGCATCGGTGGCCTCACCAATGCGGAAATGGGACACAGCAGCAGAACGGGCAATTCGAATCAATCCCGCAACGGCGCTACGGACCAGATCCAACTTTCCGCGCTCAGCAGCTCCTTAAAAGCGGGGGATGTGCAATCGTCCGCTCAGAACCAGAGAGTGGAGCAACTGCGGGCGGCCGTCGCCTCCGGCACCTATCAGGTGGATTCGCACACGCTGAGCGGCAGTATGCTGCGCGCTCATACCGCCTGGGCCGGAGAATAAAGCTCGTGGCACGCGCCGCCACATCGCCGTTGTCGATACGATCAGCCGGGCGCCCACTGGAGCAGGCCCGTCGGGCTTTAGATGTGGTGAAGCGCCTGCTCCTCAAACCATCTCCGGATGCGCTGCTCAAGTGCCAGCCGCACCTCGAAGAGGCAATCGATTCCATGCGTGTGCTCGAACAGGCCGTGGCGGCCGCTCCCGCGCAGGCCGGCGTGCGCTCGCAGCTTGAAACCCTGCGCCGCGAGCTTGCCGAGGTGAACGCGCTGCTCGTCGCTGCCGGAACCTTTTACGCCAATTGGGCGCGCCTGCTGGCGCCGGACGAAACGGTCAACTACGCGCGGGCCGGAATGGCCGCCGCCCCGGCCGGGCCGCAACTCGTGGTGCGAGGCTAACCGCATGGGCAATCTGTTTGCATCGCTTATCAATAGTTCAAACGCCATCCGGGTCTATAACCAGGCGATGCAGGTCACGCAGAACAACGTCCTGAACGCCAACACGCCCGGCTACGCTAAGCAAATACAGTCGCTTGAAGCTTTGCCGTTCGACGTCTCGGTGGGGTTGCCCGGCGGTGTTGCGGCGGGGCCGGTGCTCAGCAGCCGCAATGCATTCGCCGAACAAGCCGTCCAACAGCAGCAATCGCAGCTCGGGACTTACCAGCAGATGGCCGCCGATCTGAGTCAGCTTGAAAGTTCGTTCGACGTTTCGAACGACTCCGGCATTGCCCCGGCGATCAACAGTCTCTTCAACAGCTTCTCCCAGCTCAGCGTTAACCCGAACGATACCGTCTCGCGGCAGGCCGTAATCACGAATGCGCAACAGGCCGCGACGGCGGTTCAACGGACCGCCAACGGTTTGCTGACCACCGGACAGGCCGTAGACCGGGAAACAACAGCCGCCGTAGACCACATCAACGATCTGGCGCGTCAGATCGCGTCGCTTAACGCACGGCACAGCGCGAGCTTCACGGGATCGAGCGACGCAGGACTCGATGCCACCCTGAACTCGGATCTAGAGGAGTTGTCGCAGTACGCCGACTTCAACGCACTGCAACAGCCGGACGGATCCGTCACGATTTATCTCGGCGGTCAGATGCCGCTGGTTGTTGCCGATCAGGCATTGCCCATCCAGGTGGATGCATCGCCTTCGGGCACCGTCATTCGCGGCTCGAATGGCGCCGATATTACGAA
>JAICMB010000404.1 GCA_025929455.1 Bryobacteraceae bacterium
AATCGCGCTTGTCTTAGTGCTAACTGGAAGCTTCCGTGCGCCGCGCGTGTGAACGCGTGACGCGCCTGGATCTGTTCCCGGAGACTGCATGAGCTCGAACCAACCGACCCACGTACTCGGCGGCTATAAAGTCCTCGACTTCACCCAGTTCATCGCCGGACCCACGGTCACCAGGATGATGGCGCAGATGGGCGCCGAAGTTATCAAAGTCGAAATCGCACCCGGCGGCGATCGTACTCGCGTGCTGCCGCTTGTCCGCGATCGTCGCAGTGGCTACTTCGTTCAGCAAAACCTCGGCAAGCGCAGCCTCTGCCTCGACGTGAAAAATCCGGCCGCACTTGCGATTCTCAAGGAACTGGTGGCCAAGGTCGACGTGATGGTGGAGAATTTCGCGCCCGGCGTGATTGCGCGGATCGGCTTCGACTACGAAACCGTGCGCGCGCTCAACCCGCGCGTCGTGATGTGCTCGGTCTCGACTTTCGGCCAACAGGGCCCGCTCGCGCATTTGCCAGGCTACGATTTCATCGCGCAGGCGTATGCGGGAATTACCTACATGACCGGCGAACCGGACGGCCCGCCTTACTTTCCAGCCGCGGCGCTCGGCGACGTGAGCACCGGCGTGCACGCGGCGCTGGCGGTGGTGGCGGCGTTGCTGCATCGCGAGCGCACCGGCGAGGGCCAGTTCCTGGACATCGCATTGCTCGACGCCTACTTCCACTGCCATCACACGGCAATTCAGATGTATAGCCTGAGCGCGGGCGCGATTAAGCCGGAGCGCAGCGGCCATCATATCTCCTACGCCGCGCCGTGCGGGATGTTCAAAGGGCGCGAGCGCTATATCATCATCATCGCCGGCATCGATCATCAGTTCGCGCAGTTGTGCGATGCGATGGGGCGTCCCGAACTCGCGAGCGACGACCGCTTCAGGACCAATTCACGCCGGCTCGAAAACCTGCCCGAGTTGATTCGCATCATCGAGGGATGGCTGACTGCGATGCCGAGCGACGAAGCCGCGATGGAACGGCTGGGCGAGTGCCGCGTGCCGGCCGCGCCCGTGCTCTCGCCCGACGAGGCGCTCAAGCTTCCGCATCTTCGCCAGCGCGGCACAGTCACCACCGTTAACGATCCAATCCTGGGCAGCTTCGATCTTCCCGGCTTTCCGCTGCACTTCTCGAGCTTCCCCGAGCCGGCCGGTGATGGCGCACCGATGCTCGGGCAGCATAACGAGGAGATCCTTACTGGCTATCTCGGCTATTCGCGCGAGCGGGTGGTAGAGCTCGAGCGCGCGGGCATCCTGCATCGCGAACCGCGCTGATCCATCGTAGCTGCGCCGATCTATTACGAACCGCACCGACGCGGGCTACGAGCGCATCACGTCGCGGTAGTGGCGCCAGATTCCACGCTGCGTGGTTTCGTCGGTCTCGTGGCCCGCGATTGTGCCGGCGCGTTCGCGCTGTTCGCGATGGAGTCCGCGGCGCAACACCAGCCATTCGTTGGTTCGCGCGCGGAAGCCTTCCTGGTTGCGTTCGTAGGCTTCGAAATCGTCGGGCGCCACGCGTCCCGCCGGCCCGTGAATCAGGTAGGTCTCGGCCAGCCGCCGATGGTTCATCTCGTCGGGCGCCCCTTTGAGCATCGTTGGATAGTAATACACGACAGTCTCATTGACGCTCACGGGCTGAATGATGCGGAACTGGTTAAGGATAAAAATAATATTGGGAAATATACAAAAATGCGGTCCGCCAACCTGTATTATCTCGCGCGCGCGATCCGCTCCGTAGCGCCGTTCCATCGCGCTCTGATATTGCTGCCACGCATCGGCGCTCCATCCGTGCGGCACCACACGCCCGCCGCGCTCGCGGTTCACCGCGGTCAGGTCGAGCTGCGCACTGCCATTGCCGAGGTCGCGTGCGAGCGCGTCAGTATGCTCGCCGAAGACCGATTCCATATCGACCTTGCGGCCCTTGGTGATCAGCATCATCGCCGCGTGATGCAGGATGTTTGGATGGTACCCGTCGACCGAATTCTCGAGCGCCATCTTCCAGTTGCCCTTGAACGAGTGTTTGAGCACGCCTGAGCGCAGCGTCACCTCGCCTTCGGGCGACAGATCGACGAACTGATCGATTAATCCGGCAGCCTTGCCCAGCCGCTCCTTAAGGCTCGGGCCCAACGGACTCATGCTGCCGAAGATGAGCCCGCGGTAGGTTGCCTTCCGCGCCACTCGCGCAAGCGGATAATCCTCGCGCGAGAACGAACCGTCATAGCCGGCCGCGTACGGCACTCCCACCAGCGCACCGCCGTTGTTGTAGGTCCATCCGTGGTAGGCGCAGCGGAATGCGTGCGCGTTGCCGCGCTCGCTCTGGCATACGGTGTTGCCGCGATGCATGCAGCGGTTGAGCAACAGATGGACCGCGCGGTCCTCGTCGCGCGAAACGATAACCGGCTGCAACCCGATGTGGCGCGTTACATAGTCACCCGGCTCGGGAATCTCACTTTCATGCGCGACATATATCCAGTCGCGATACCAGATCTTCTCCAGCTCTTCTTCGAAGACGGCGGAATCGTAATAGACTCGCCCGCTCACGCGATCGTCCCGGACGAGATCGTCATAGTCAGTCCGCGAGGAAACCATGGCCGTCATGTGACCGCTCCATCACAGTTTTCGGTCATTTTCCGACCGCGCCGGATCGAGGAATGGCAGCAGATCCTCGTGCCGCGTCGAGGCCAGCGCGGCAAGTTCGAGCGGATCGAGAAAGACGCAGCATCCGCTCCGAACGTCACGAATCATAAGCCGCGGACCGTTGCCGCGGTCGTCGCGTCCGACTTCGACCGCAGCGAATTCGCTGGCGAGCCAAAAGACCGTGTCGCCCGTGTCTTTGTTGGCAGCCATCGCTAAATCAGAAACATCAGGTTGGGCATCGGTTCATCGTTGTTGATCAGCAGGACTTTCTTCGAGCGAATCCTGAAATCGTTGCCAGCCGGCACCAGCTTGTGAATCGAAGTTCCGGCCCACAAGTACTGATTGTGGCGATGCAGTTGGGCAAGCATGAAGGTTGAGCTGACCGTTATTTCACCGTCCGCCTCATCCTGGACTTCGACGTTTGAGACCACGCGGCTAAGACGCGGCGCCTGCTCGCGCAGCCATAGCGTTTCGCGCAGACGCGTGATCCGGTTACGCAACTGCGTGCGGGTATCGTAGATAATCGATACGTTAATCGCGGGATCGAGATCGTCGCCGTTGCACGGCACCCAATACGTTACCTGGCCTTCCTCGGTCCACAGCGCAAGCCACTCGTCGTACCGATGGTTATCCATCAAGCGCGCCTCGTGGTAGAGAAATCGCTCGATTACGCTTCGCTCAATGACCATCATGCGAATCGTCGTCCATCCGGCAAAACTCTCCGTGGCCGCCCGGACGCCACAGAACTGTGCGTAAGCCGGGCAGGCGGCGAAGTCAAGCCGGCAAAATCAAGCGGGCCTGTCGCGGCGCGCGTGCAGCCGTCCACAAAGCGCCGGTCCGCACCTGTCGCGGAGCTTGAAACGGCGCGCCACTATGCTCAAATCTTCTCAGACGCGCGTTTGCGCGGCAGCCCGGAAGTCCGGCGGCGAATTTTTACGGAGCGCAGCATTGAACGCCACGTTGCATCTGCTCGAGAAAGTCGCGCGCGCGACCGTCGGTATCCATTCGGTGGTGCCGGCGTCGCATCCGTCGGCCAGCATCGGGCTTGGCACCGACCGCAACGGCACCGGCACGCTGGTCAGCGCCGACGGGCTCATCATCACGGTGAACTACATGCTGATGGGCGCGCAAAGCGTGTCGGTCACGCTCAACGGCGGCCAGGAAATGCCGGCAGCGATTATCGCACAGGACTTCACGACCAATATCGCGCTGCTCAAGGTCGACGGCCGCGGACTTCCGTTCCTGCAGGCAATCTCGTCGCTGACCTGCTCGCCCGGCCAGGAAGTTTTCATGGTGTCGAGCGTCGGCGGCGAACAGCGATGCGCCGACGTCGGGCACATCACGGATCTCGGCCCATTCGATGCGGCGTGGGAG
>JAICMB010000278.1 GCA_025929455.1 Bryobacteraceae bacterium
GCCTCCGGCTCGCCGGGCGTGGACGATGAATGCGTCAACGCCGGGCTCGACAAGGTGAAGCAGTACCTGACGGAGTAATCCGGCGCTCGTACACCATTCGGGCGTTCTTCTTCCCCTCTCCCCACTCGAACTCGGGTTTGCCCGAGTTCGAGCACTAATAGATTGGTCGAAGTCGGATAGATACGACATAGACGGGGGGGTCCGAGCGAAGCGAGGACCGGGGGGGGGGTAGGCGCATTTGTCGGATTCGAAGTCTCACCGCGAATGCGCTGCCAAGACAACTTCATGCGCATGCGGAAACCTCCGCGCTGGATTGCGGCGGCACTTGTTGCACGCCATCACCGCCAAATGACAGATTGTTGAGCGCCGCGTTTCCGCCCCGATGCCGCCGGGATTGACGGTTTCGATCAGGGAACGGGCGCCGGAACGGAATCCCCCTCCGGGGCTTGTAACAGGGCGGGGTCAAGGGGATGCGGGGGCATTTAGGACATTGAACATGCGTGTGACACTGTTGCGGATCGCGGCGGCGGGCGTTGTCGCCGTGGCGTTTTCAGGCGCGGCTCGCGCCGACGTGCTGGTCCAGGTCGATAAAGCGACGCAGCAAATGACCGTCACGGTCGACGGCCAGCAGCGCTACGTGTGGCCGGTGTCGACCGGCGTCGCCGACTACGACACGCCGGACGGCGCGTTCACCCCGTTCCGCATGGAAAAGGACCATTTCAGCAAGGAGTGGGACGACGCGCCGATGCCCTACTCCATCTTTTTCACCAAGCAGGGCCACGCCATCCACGGCACCAATCATTCGAGCATCGGCCGCCCCGCTTCGCACGGCTGCGTGCGGCTGCACGTGAAGGATGCGGCGAAGCTCTGGGCGCTGGTGAAGAAGGAAGGCATGAGCCACACGCACATCGTGCTCACCGGGGAAATTCCGGAGGCGGCGCCGGCGGTGGCGCGGCATGCGCCGCAGAACATAACGCCCGATTTCGCCAGCCGATCGCCCTCGCAGACCATCGGCCATGCCAATGCCGACGCGGATGACGACGACGCCGTCGCCGTCACGGTGCCGCGCGAGAGTGCGCGGCGTACGGTGCCGGGATACTGGCGGCAATATCGCGAAGAGCCGCGGTATTACTATTACCGCGTGCGGCCCTACCTGCCGCCGGAGGAGCGGCACGGCCGCGGTTTCCTGACGTTCGGGTACTAACCCTCCCGTCATTCCGGGACACGCGCGCGAGCGCGTGGACCCGGAATCCATAACCCGCAGCACCGGGGCTATGGATTCCGGGTTCGCGAGCTGTGCTCGCGCCCCGGAATGACAACAAGAGCTAGTGGCCGACGCCGAGCGCGTCCTCGCCGCGGTCGAGGATCAGCGGCACGATCAGGTCTTCCTCGTCATCGAGGTGGCGCATGAGGCCGGCGAGCAGCGCGCCGCTCGCCGCGGCATAGCCGTCACCGGCGCGGCGCAACGCGCCCGCATCGTCGCCGAGCGCACGCAGCAGCGCGTTCGCGGCGTCCGCCGTGCGCGCCATGTCGGCGTGGATCGCGTCGTGGTCGTTTTCCAACACGTCAAATCCGCGTGCGAGCCGGGCATCCGCCGCACGGAAGATAGGGAAATGATGCTGGTCCTCAATCTGATGATGCAGTTGTAGTTGCTGCAGCATGAATTGCAGCCGCGGCACAAACAGCTGCGAAAATTCCGCCGCCGTCAGCCGCCCCTCGCGAAAGTCTCCCGTGATCGTCGTGAGCATACCTGCGAGCTCCCGAAACATGGCGTGGCGGGAGAGCCAGAAGCGCGCCATAGAGCCGAGATTGGCATGGCTGTCCCACTGCTCGCGCGGATAGCGCGCGATCAGGTGGCGCATGTCCTCCGGCCAGCCGTTACGGCTGGCGAGAGCAAGCGTTTCGAGGTCTTCACCGTTTGGCACCTCAATGGTCATGACGGCTAAATAGCGTTTAGCAGGGCAATTACCAACACTGTCATGCGCGGACTTGACCCGCGCATCCATGATGCGTTTCGTCATGCTGCCATGATCGATGGGTTGCCGGGTCAAGCCCGGCAATGACGAAGAATGGGGCCAACCGCCCGCGCCCGCCTGACCTGCGACGAGTCGACCGCGCGGCGGCTTGCCGCTTTTGCCGGCGAAAGCCTCAATTCCGATAATACCGTCTGTGCAGCCTTCGAGAGCGACGGCGGCAACTGGACCGTCGAGCTCGATTTCCGCGATCCGCCGGACGAGGCCGCCGTGCGCAAGCTGATCGCGCTCGGTGGCGGGCAAGCCGCCGCCGATGCGCTCGCATTCGACGCAGTCGAAGCAAAGGACTGGGTGGCGGCGAGCCTTGCCGGCCTCAAGCCGGTCGCCGCCGGACGTTTCGTGGTGCACGGCGCGCATGGCCGTGCCCGCGTCCCGTCCAATGCGATCGGCATCGAGATCGAAGCCGCGCTTGCCTTCGGCACCGGTCATCATGGCACCACGCGCGGCTGCCTGCTGGCGCTGGATGCGCTGGTGAAGACAAAGCAACGAGGCAAGGTCGCTATCCCTCCCCTGAAAGGGGAGGGTCGCGCACCGAAGGTGCGCGGGGTGGGGTCACGTTTCACAAGGATGCATGCCCCCCACCCAGCGCGCGGAGTTTATCATCGGGCCGCGCTTCGCGCGGACCCGTTGGCGCGCCGCCCTCCCCCTTGCAGGGGGAAGGATAAGAACATCCTCGATCTCGGCACTGGTACCGGCGTGCTGGCGATCGCGGCAGCAAAAGCATTGCGCGCCGACGTACTCGCGACGGATATCGATCCACTGGCCATTGCCGC
Source organism: Bryobacteraceae bacterium (assembly GCA_025929455.1). The sequence goes on from JAICMB010000278.1 coordinate 2,807, forward strand.
CACGCGCGCCAATTCCAGGCTCAATCGCACCGGCGCATTCGTCAAAACGATCCGGGCCGCCGGCACAAACGCAAAACGAATCGGCGAACGCGCACCCTACCATCTGGTGTTCGCGAATATTCTTGCGGTGCCTCTGGTGCGCATGGCGGCGTCGATCGCGCCGCTCATTGCAAAGGGTGGACACGTTGTTCTGTCTGGCCTGCTTCCTGCGCACGTGAACGGCGTGTTGTCGATCTATCGCGCCCAAGGGCTGATCCTCGAGCGCAAGCTGCAACTCGAAGGCTGGGTGACGCTACTTATGAGACGGGCATCGGGCGTTGCCGCATCAAAGCGGCGCTTCTAGACTGCTGCGCATGTTCGAAGCCCGCTTCCAGACATTCGACGACACCAGCGAGCGCGGCGAAAGCGCTGCGCGCGTTGCGGCGTTGCGTACAGAACTTAAGAAACGCGGCCTCGACGGCTTCGTGGTGCCGCGCGCCGATCGCCAGCAGAACGAATACGTGCCGGCGAGCGAGGAGCGCTTGGCGTGGCTCACCGGGTTTACCGGATCGGCTGGGTCGGCCGTCGTGCTCGACGATCGCGCCACGCTTTTTGTCGACGGCCGCTACACGATGCAGGCTGGCGAGCAGGTGGACCCAAGCGCGTTCGAGATCGTGCATCTGGTCGAGATGCCGCCGGATAAGTGGCTCGAAAATAATCTCCGCGCGGGCGCGAGGCTCGGTTACGATCCATGGCTGCACACCACCGATGGCGCGGAAAAGCTTGCGAAGGCGTGCGCCGCCGCCGGCGCAACGTTAGTGCCGGCCGACGGAAACCCGATCGATGCGCTGTGGACCAGCCGCCCTGCCCCGCCGTTGGGACCGGTCGTGCTGCACGATTTGCGTTATGCCGGCGAAAGCAGCACCGACAAACTCAAGCGCGTCCGTGCGGAAATTGGGAAATTGCGTGCCGATGCGCTGGTGATTTCGGACCCGCAGAACGTGGCCTGGACCTTCAACATCCGCGGCAGCGACGTCGCGCATACGCCGTTGCCGCTCGCTTTCGCGCTCGTTCCAAGAGAAAGCAGGCCCGCGCTCTATATCGACGGCCGCAAGCTCGACAACCAGGTGCGTCACACGCTGGAAGATATCGCCGACGTGCGCGCGCCCGACGAGCTCATCCGCGATCTTTCAACGCTCAAAGGCAAGACGGTACGCCTCGATCAGGCGAGCGCTGCCGATGCATTGACGCGGCTGATTGTGGACGCAGGCGGCAAAGTCACGCGCGGCGCCGACCCGATCACGGCGATGAAAGCGATCAAGAACAAGGCGGAGATCGCCGGCTCGCGCGCCGCACATAAGCGCGACGGTGCGGCGATGGTGCGCTTTCTCGCCTGGTTCGATAAAGAAGCGCCCAAAGGCAAGCTAACCGAGATCGATGCGGTGGTGGCACTGGAAAGCTTCCGCCGCGACACCGGCGCGCTCAAGGATATCTCGTTTCCGACGATATCGGGCAGCGGACCGAACGGCGCCATCGTGCATTATCGCGTCACGCAAAACAGCAACCGCCGAATTCGCAAGAACGAATTGTTCCTGGTCGACTCCGGCGCGCAGTATGAAGACGGCACGACCGACATCACAAGAACCGTCATCGTCGGCAAGCCGAGCGCGGAAATGCGTGATCGCTTCACGCGCGTGCTGAAGGGACACATTGCGATTGCCACCGCCGTTTTTCCAGAAAATACGACCGGCGCGCAGCTCGATCCGCTGGCGCGCACGGCGCTATGGCAGGGCGGCCTCGATTTCGATCACGGCACCGGGCACGGCGTCGGCAGCTACCTCTCGGTGCATGAAGGCCCGGCACGCATTTCCAAGCTCGGCACCGTGGCGCTGCGGCGCGGGATGATTCTCTCGAACGAGCCCGGATATTACAAACCCGCCGCTTACGGCATCCGCATTGAAAACCTGGTGCTGGTGATCGCCGAGCCCGAGCCCAAAGGCGCGGAAAAGCCGCTCAACGCTTTCGAGACGCTGACGCTTGCGCCAATCGACCGGCGGCTGATCGACGTAAATATGCTAACGCCAAAAGAACGTGCTTGGCTCAACGGCTACCACAAGCGCGTGCGCGATGTGATCGGTCCGCTGGTGGATGCGAAGACGCGGAAGTGGTTGCTACGAGCGACGAAAACCCTGTAGCAGTCATTCCGGGGCGCGAGCTTCGCGAGCGGACCCGGAATCCAGAAACAGCCTCTGTATCCAGCGTCTGGATTCCGGGCTCGCGCTTTCAGCGCGCCCCAGGATGACTACGAAATGAGCCTCAACCACTCATCCTCGCTCAGCACTTTAACGCCGAGCTTCTGCGCATCCGCGAGCTTCGAGCCCGCGCCGGGGCCCGCCACGACGTAATCGGTTTTCTTCGAAACGGAGCCTGAGGCTTTGGCGCCGAGCCGTTCGGCCTGCGCTTTTGCCTCTTCGCGCGTCATCTTTTCC
>JAICMB010000721.1 GCA_025929455.1 Bryobacteraceae bacterium
GGGCGCCAGTTTCTGCACCTTTTTTGGAATCAACACGTACGTCGGCATGAGCGAGAATTCCGAGGTGCGAAGCAACACCTTGGCCCGGGTGTGATCTTTCCGATCCACTTGCTCAAGGGTCTTCGGCGCCAGCGGCACGCGCTTCTGATCCAGAAATCCCAGCGTCTTTGCCAGCGCCGCCCGCGCTCTTTTCTGCCACCGTTTCGCCTGTGCTCGCGTCTTGGCGGTGAACGCGAAGTGTTTCGGAGTGTTCCGCGCCAACGCGTCGAGTTGGAAAATCGGGTCGAGCTTCGCCGGATACATGCTCGGCGGATCGTGCGATGCGGCGCACGGCTTGTCAATTGAAGCTCGGCCGATGACACTCATCCACCAATGACCGAACCTCGACGCGTGGCCCTGTCGCTGATGGCGCACCCTGACGATGCGGAGCTTCTGTGCGCCGGCACGCTGATCCGTCTGCGCACGCTCGGCTGGGAAGTTCATGTCATCACCATGACCGCCGGCGACTGCGGGACGACGACGCTGTCCGCCAAGGAGATCGCGGCAGTTCGTCTTTCCGAAGCCTGCAACGGCGCGGCGGTGATGGGCGCCAAATACCACTGCCTGGAAGAGCTCGACGGGCAGGTTGTGTACGACAAGGAGACGATCCGCCGGGTGGTCGCATTGTTCCGCAGCATCTCGCCGGCGCTGGTGTTCACGCACGCGCTGCGCGACTATATGATGGATCACGAGATGACGGCGATGCTGGCGCGATGCGCGACGCAGATCTTCGCAGCGCCCAATGCTTCGACCGTGCCGCTGCGCTTGCCGGGCGCCATCCCGCACCTCTACTACGCCGATCCCATCGAAGGCATCGATCCCCTCGGTGCGGCGGTGACTCCGACAACACTCATCGACATCAGCGACGTGCTGGAGCAGAAGGCGCAGGCGCTTGCGTGTCACGCGAGCCAGCGCCAGTGGCTGCGGGCGCACCAGGGCATGGACGAATACATCGACGCGATGAAGCGTCACGCGGCGATGCGCGGGAAGATCATCGGCGCCGGTGCTGCGGAAGGATTTATTCAGCATCGAAGTCATGGGTATCCCAAGGATGATCTGCTCGCACAATTGTTTCCCGTTTAGCCCCCGCGCCCGCGCGGGGTCCGACGCGCCAGCGCAAGGGGCGCCTCTCGCGCTCGCGCGACACACCCCGTGTAGACGCGCGGGCGAAATGGGAGGAGAAAGGCGTCTGCAATGTCCCGACCCATCAGCAAAGTCGCCCCGGAATGGTGGGATTACACCACCCTCAACGCATCGCTTCTCGCGGATGCAGCGAAACTCACCGCGAAAGATCTCGTGCAGCTTTCCCGTCCCGGCTTCACCGTCGAAATCATCGACACGCTCGAAGAGTTTTACACCGCCGAGGCGCTGGAATACGTGCATGCCTGGCAGCAGGCGACGCCCTCGCAACCCGCCGGGATCTGCGGGCCGATCGGGCCGACCGAGCAACTGCCGCTGGTGGCGCGCATCGTGAACGCGATCGGACTGAAGCTTCACCACTGCCACTTCTGGGGCATGGACGAGTGGGTCGAAAACGGCCAGCCTGTGCCCGTCAATCATCCATTGTCGTTCGCGAAGGCGGATCTCGAATTGTGCTTCAATCGCATCGATCGCAAGCTGCGCATGCCTGATTCGCACCTCCGTTTTCCGACGGGTGATCTCGCCGCATATACCAGGAGCTATGACGAGATCCGCTGTGTCGTCATGCAAGGCGGACAGGGAGAAGTGAAACACTGGGCGTTCAACGATCCGCCTCGCCGTGCGGGCAAATACGTCGATGATCCGCCGCCCGTGAGCGAATACATGAAGCTCACTACGCGCGTCACCGATCTGCACCCAATGACGGTGATCCAGAACGCCCGCACCAGCGGCGGCGGATACGTCGCGATGGTGCCGACACAGGCCGCGACCGTCGGGCCGGTCGAAACCTGGAAAGCCGAGAAGGTCAGCATCTGGCACGCCGGGATGCATGACAATCCTTTCGGGATGCGGCTGACCGCGCTGATGATCTCCAGGAAAATCGCCGACACCTCCGTGCCGATGAGCTTACTGGCAAATCATCCAAACGTGCATTTCCACTACTATCGCCACGGCATCGGCACGGTCAGCGCGGAGATGCACTGATGTAGGCTGGGCATCGCCCGCCGCCTCACGGGATGGTGGGCGATCTTCAC
>JAICMB010000384.1 GCA_025929455.1 Bryobacteraceae bacterium
AAAGACTCTAATGGCAATCCCGTCACGACCATGAGAAAAGGGCCGCAGTGGATCTCGGTAGCGGCACTGTTCGGCAACGAAGCGACACATTACAGCCAAACCGCCGTTAAGGTCGAAAAAACGAAGCAAGAAGCGCAGGCCAGCGCGGATGCTGTAGGCGAGGAAATGGGAAAGAGCGGGCGGCGTCGCCGTCTACGGCATCAACTTTGAAACCTTCAATGCCGTATTACGCCCGATTCCGAGCAGGTGCTCGCCGAAGTCGCACGGCTGCTCACCGCGCGTTCCGACTGGAACGGCGCGGTAGAAGGTCACACCGGCAACGTAGCCGCCAAGGCGGCCAAGATGACACTCTCGAGGAGCGTGCCGTCGACGTAGTCTCCTGGCTCACGAGTCACGGCCTCGATAACTCGCGGCTGACTTCGGATGGTTTCGGCGGCAGCCGCCTCGCCGCGGACAACGTTGCCGAAGATGGTCGTGCGAAGAACCGACGCGTCGAACTCGTAAAGAAATAAGCGCGCGCCGGTCCCGTGCCTTACTTCTTCCGCGCCGCCCGGATTTCCGCCAGACGCTTTTTCAGGTACTCCTGATACTCCTGTTTGAGCGCCGGATCCTTCGGAGAACCATAGATATCGCTCGACTTATACTTGCCTTCGTCGAACTTCTTACGGGTCCACTCGTCGTGCACGTGGATCTCGTCGGAGCGATCGAGAATCGCTTCGGCATCCTGCGGCGGAATGAATGATACACCTTCGGCATCGCCAACCACCATGTCACCCGGCATCACAGTCACGTTCCCGATCCGAATCGGAACATTGACGGCCGCCAGAGTTACGCCGCTAATCGGACTCGGGTGTGCGGACCGGTAGTAACACGGCATGCCCATGGATATGATTCCGTCCAGGTCGCGAAACGAGCCATCCACTACCAGTCCGCCGTTATGAGTAGCCTTCATGATGTAGTAGAAAAGATTATCGCCGACGATGGTCCCGCCTTCTTTCTTTCCGTATAGATCGACCACCAGCACGTCGCCCGGCCGCACCATATCGATCACATACTGATTATTCAGATTGCCGATGCCCTTGGCCTTCGCCTTCTCCCGCACCACGGCGTCGAGATCGGCACGTGCGGGCATAAACGCCATTGTCACCGCGCGGCCCGCCATCTTGACGTTCGGATGCAGCACCTTGAAATCGCCGTCATACTGGCTGTACGGATTAAATCTCCCGAACCGTTGCCCGCTGCCGCCGCGGATCATGATCTCTTCCATGGACATGCCCTTGGCCCGATCGAGCCACTGGTCGGGCACCTTGGGCCGACCGTCGTCGAAGCGGGCGCCTTGCCACCCGGGCGTGTACTCCAGCATCTGGTTCTTGGTCCAGGTCCAAAGCTGCGCCTGCGCACATGGCGCGAACGCGGACGCCAGCCAGGCGCCCGCGCACAAAACTGCTAAACCAGATCTATTCATATTTGCTCCGGTGACCTCAGCCCCGACCCGCCGCGCGTTCGCGCTCGGCCATGCTCCACAGCCAGTCGCCGGATCGCTCGTGATCCCATTGCGGCGTGGGCTCAAAGTAACCGGCGCCCGGCGCCAGGTGCTGCCGCACGACCTCGTCGTTCAACGTGACGCCGAGACCCGGCTTGTCCGGAACGTTGATAAAGCCCTTGTTGATGATCGGCTTCTCGATGCCTTCCACCAGGTCCTGCCACCACGGCACATCGAGCGAGTGATTCTCACATGCGAGGAAGTTTTCGGTCGCCGCCGCACAGTGGACGGACGCCATCGCGCCGACCGGCAGACCCGCGTAGTGCATCGCCATCGGGACGCCGTATTCCATGGCCGCTTCACCGATCTTATGTGTCTCGAGAATGCCACCCGATGTCGAGATATCCGGGTGAATCTTGCTCACGGCATGCTTCTCACAAAGGTTGATGAATGGTTCTTTGAGGTAGATATCTTCGCCGGTCAGAATGGGCGTGGGACTCGAATCCGTAATGTGCTTCAACATGTCCGTGTATTGCCACGGAATCACGTCTTCTATCCACGACAGGTTGTATTTCTCGTAGGCCTTTCCGAGGCGGATCGCGGAGTTGACGCCGATATGCCCAAGGTGATCCATCGACAGTGGGATCTCCATGCCCACCGCCTCACGGATTGCGGCCACATACGAGCAGAGGATATCAATGCCCTTGTCGGTAACTTCCATAGCCGTGAACGGATGCGGCAGGTTGCGCATTTCCCACCGGCTCATGCCCGCGGGACGCGTAACTGTGTTCGGAATCGTCGCCAGCCAGTTAATGCCGAGATCCATCTTCAGCCAGGTAAGCCCCATCTCGTCCTTGCGGGCTTTCATGCGCTGCGCATACACTTTCGGATCGTCCGACTCCGTCGTGTCGGCATAAATGCGAACCTTATCGCGGAACTTGCCGCCCAGCATCTGATAAATCGGCACTCCGTAGACTTTGCCCGCGATATCCCAGAGCGCTTCTTCCACGGCCACGACGCCGCCCGCTTGCCGTCCGTGATATCCGAACTGCTTAATTTTCTGAAACAAATAGGAGATGCGCAGCGGATTCTCGCCCACCACGCGGCTCTTCAAAAACAGCGCGTAAGTAGCGCTCGCGCCGTCGCGCACTTCGCCCAATCCATAAATGCCCTGATTGGTGTCGAGCCGTACGATCGTACAGGGACTCGGCCCCGGCTTGCGCACCGTTGCGATCCGCATGTCCGTGACTTTCAGCGTGGATGGACTCGAATGCGTGTTGACGTTTTTGACTTCAGTCTCTTGCGCTTCGGCCGCGCGCTTCGCCAGAAGCGCGCCACCCAGCATGCCGGCGGACGATTTCAAGAGTCCCCGGCGAGTGACTCTGCTGCTTTTCTGATTCGACATTCTTCCTATCTCCCGTAGAATGTGCCGCCGTAGCGGCGCCGCGCCCTCCGTTTTTACAGGTCTCGCGCGACTCGAAACCCAACCATTCGGTAAGCCTGAAACGAAGGCCACGCCGCGGACCGGCCATAGCTTCGCAATCGGAATCCCGCTTCAAAAAAAGACCCGCCCCGCAGGACTTTGTAGGCGCCCTCCGCCGGACCCTTCGGATTTTTGCGCGGCGACCGTGCGTAGTAATCGCGGCTGTACCAGTCACTGCACCATTCGAGTACATTGCCGCTCATGTCGAATACGCCGTACGGCGATGCGTTGCTGTGCGTCTGAAGATCGCGGCGCTGTGAACCATCGTAGAAACCCACGGTCTGTCCGGTGTCGTACCGCTGGGACCCGGCGTAGTTCGCATCGGAATGATCGATATCGTTGCCCCACGGATAACGCCGGCCGGTGGTCCCGCGTGCGGCTTTCTCCCACTCTGCCTCGGTTGGTAAACGATACTTCTTGCCGGTTTTTGCACTCAGCCAGTTGCAGTACGCCGCCGCCGCATCCCAGTTCACGCCCTGCACGGGATAGTTGTCGCTGTCCGGCGTTCCGCCGCCGTGATTGTGCGCGTCCGTCCAATACGGAATCTGATCTTTCGGAGTCACTCGTCCACTGGGCCAATACTTCGGATCATCATAACCCGGATCGTCGCGGAAGCGTCGCCATTGCGCGTTGGTGACTTCGTACTTGCCAATGTAAAAACCATCAAGATATACAGCATGCACCGGCCTCTCGCGCTCCTCGCCGTCGCCGAAGTTGTCGCCCATGCGAAACGATCCGGCCGGCACCATTACGAGCGCACCGTACCCATCGTCAGCTTCTTCAGAAGCAGCGGCGGCGCGGCCAGCCTTGCCGGCTGAGCGTTCGTCCGCCACAGCAATTATGCGTTGTTCCCGCGTATCTGCCGGCAAAAATTTGCCCCGCACTAAAAACGTCCGCAGCGCCTCCATCCACGTATCCGCTGCCGAATCGCCGTACCCCGTCCCGAACCCGTGCCTGCCCTTTTGATAAACGTGCATCTCCGCAACCGCGCCTGCCCGCGTCAGTTCCGTAAACAGCCGCGCCGACGCGATCGCCGGCCCACGATCAAATTGCGCCGCGCAGAAGAACACCGGAGGAAATGTTTTCAGGTCTTCGCCCGGAGACGTTCGGCCCGCGCTGTACACTAGACCGATATAATCCGGCCGCGAGCTCACGCGCTCGATGGAGTCTGCCGCGTGCGCATCGCCATCCATCGCCGTCGCGGTCGCCGCGCGCACCAACTCCG
>JAICMB010000117.1 GCA_025929455.1 Bryobacteraceae bacterium
AATCGAGGCACGGCACCGTTCCGCCGAGAAACGCGTTCAAGAACCCGCCCTTGCCCCACACCATGTGCGCCATTGGAAAGTACACGAGGAACATCCACGCCGTCATGAAGATCAACATCGCGCTGTATTTCATGCGCTCCGCGAACGCGCCGGAAATCAGCGCCGGCGTGATGATGGCGAACATGAGCTGATAGATCATGAACGTCTGCTGCGGAATAGTTGCGGCGTAGTCGGCATTCGGCGCGGCGCCGACTCCGCTTAGAAATGCGTACCGAAAGTCGCCGAAAACGGGTGTTCCGCCGCCGAACGCCAGGCTGTAGCCCACGATGGCCCACAGAACCGTCACCACGGCCATGAGGCTGAAGCTCTGCATCATGGTGCCGAGCACGTTCTTCCGCCGCACCAGGCCCCCATAAAACAGCGCCAGCCCGGGGCCTGTCATCATGAGCACTAGCGCGGCGCTCACCAGCATCCAGGCGTTGTCGCCGGCGCTCTGTGCCGATTTCACCGCCGCATCGAGACCCGCGAGGCGCGCGTCAAGCGCCGCCTGCGAGAGCACGTACACCCCGGGGGCGAACAGCGCAAGTGTCATGTCTCATCTTGCAGCGGAACGGCCGGCGAGCGCCAACGGATTTCTTCTATGGAGGATATAGGTGATTTCTATAGAACGCCGCGATTCACACCGCGCGGCGATGCCGGACGAAATGCACGATCAGGAAAATCACGGCGAGGATAATGAGCAGGTGAATGAACCCGCCCGCCAGGTGCAAAGCGGCCCACACGATCAGCCAGGCAACCAGCAAGACGATAAACAGAATCAGGAAAATGAAGTCGCGCAGCAGTCGCATGGGTTATGCCCCGCCTTGGAGACGCGCGACGGTCGCCCGCTGTTTCAGTGCCGCGAAGCGTGTACATCCGGTAGCTACCGGCGTCCAACCTGCGGGCGCCGGATATGATGGAAGCAGTCTGTATGAGGTTGCTCCGCGGCTCAGTGCTCTTGGCGGCATGCGTCTGCCTTAGCGCGCAGCAGGTAATCGAGTTCGAATCGAACGGTCTGCAGTATAAGACCATGACGAAGAACGGCGTCACGGTCATGTGCTCGCCGCTGCCGGCGCATGTGCGCGAGTACGCCATCATGCAGGTGGCGGTGGCCAACGGCGCTCCGGTTTCCTGGACCATCAAGCCGGAGGACTTCGATTTCAAGCGCGCCGATGGCACCGTGGTGCGCGCCGCACCAGCAGGACAGGTGGTGACGGAACTCGTCAACAAGGCCAGCCGCAGCGACGTGATCCGTCTGGTGCATACGTACGAGGTTGGCTTGTACGGGAACACGCACATGCAGTCCACCAACGGCTACGAGGCACGGCGCGAAAGCGCGATCGCAACCATGACCGCCACCAAGCTGAATGCGGCCGCGGCGGCATCTGCCATTGCGCTGGTGCGAACCAAGCTCGAGCCCGGCCAGTCCACCGACGGCGCGATCTTCTTCGCGATTCGCGAGAAAGTGTTGGGCCCCGGCCGTCTGATCGTGCACGCGGCCGGCGAGGTTTTCAATTTTGAGGTGGGAGACTAACCGGACCACGTGATCGATCTGCACGCGCATACCAACGAATCGGACGGTTCGCTCACGCCCGCGGAACTGGTGGACCGCGCAATCGGCATCGGCCTCGAAGCGCTGGCAATCACCGATCACGACACCTTCGCGGGTTACGAAACTGCGGCGCCCGAAGCCGCCGCGCGCGGCCTCGAGTTGGTGCGCGGCATTGAGTTGAACACCTTCTTCGCCGCTCCGCAAGCCGGACGCAAGCGGGTTAACGCGCACCTGCTCGCATATTTTTTGAACGGCGTTCCGGGACCGGCTTTCGTCACGTGGCTCACGGCGTTGCAGGCCTCACGCCGAGATCGCAACGCCCGGCTCGTACAGAAGCTGCGATCGATGGGAGTGGATATCACGATCGACGAAGTCGAGACGCTCGGCCGCTCGCTAACGGGACGGCCGCATTTCGCGCGCCTGCTTGTGCAAAAAGGATACGCGGGGAACAATGAGGACGCGTTCCGGCGCTATCTCGGCGAAGATTCGCCGGGCTACGTCGCGCGCGAGGCGCCGGAAACCGCGGATGCGATTGCGCGAGTGCGCGCCGGTGGCGGTGTCCCGGTGCTGGCGCATCCGGTGCGGCTGCAGATTCACGACGCCGCGGCGGAACGGCATGCAATCGCAGAGCTGCGCGACGCGGGCCTTGCGGCGATGGAGGTATGGCACTCCGATCACGGCCCGCGCGAGGTGGAGCGCTACGCGCGGCTGGTACAGGAACTCGATCTCGCACCCAGCGGCGGGTCCGATTTCCACGGTGCGGCGAAGCCCGATGTGGCACTCGGAACCGGGCGCAACGGCAACGTCGCGGTGCGTCGCGAAATTCTCGACGGCCTGCGCGCGCGCGCCGTATTAGCATAGCGGCATGAGCACTCCACCGAAACACCACGCCTCCGGATTCCTGTCGCTCGTGAACGACGCCAAGTCGCGTGTCAAAGAGATCGATATCGCGCAGTATCAGCGCATGCGCGAGGCTGGCGATTCGCACGTGCTCGTCGACACGCGCGAGGACAACGAGTGGGCGGCCGGACACGCCGTGGGCGCCGTGCATCTCGGCAAAGGCGTCATCGAACGCGATGTCGAGAAGACCATCCCTGACAAATCCACCAAGCTGGTGCTCTACTGCGGTGGCGGTTTCCGCTCCGCCCTCGCCGCCGACAATCTCCAGAAAATGGGCTACACCAACGCCATCTCGCTCGACGGCGGCTGGCGCGCCTGGAAAGACGCCGGTCTCCCGATCGAGAAATAGAGTCCGGGCGCGAGCGCGCGCAGAAAATTTGCACAAGCTGTGGAGGCTACCACTTGCGCTCCCATTCGCGCCACCAGCCGGTGTCATCGAGCTTGAGGGCGTTCCATCAGGCGTCGATAGCTTGCGGGCGTAGGCGCAGAACGTCGTCGCGCGCTACGCCGGCGGGTAGCGGCACAAGTTGCGCGAAGCGGTCGAACACCGCGGCTCGCCGCGTGCCGTTGGTTCTCGATAGCAGATGCCATAGCGTGAGCCCATCGCTGCTGCGGGCAGCTTCGAGCAATGGTACGAGTGCTGGCGCGGATCGGTTTCGTTCATATTGCTCGACGGCTTTTCGAAAATCCGGACTGGCGGCTTGAAAGTAGGGGAGACCGGGCCCGTTTTGCTTGGATGTGCGGCACTCGGCGCCGGCGGGAATGAAGGATTCCCGGCCGCCGTGTTCGAAGGCGACCCAGCCGGTCTCGACCTGCAGCAGGCCATCGCCGTTCGCGTCCACCAGCAGCGTGTACTGGCATCCGAGGTCGACGGCGCGCGCCGCGGGTGTTTCAACAACGAACTGCCGCGGAGGCGCCCAGATGGTGGCGTGAATGGATCCTCGCAACAATCCGAGCCGCGTCTGGCGCACGCGCAATTCCGACCCTGGCCGAACCTCCACCTCGCCGATTTCGTCGGAGTGCAGGACAGCCGGTGCTGAGACGTGCAGCACCTGGCCGGTATAGAGGCTGCGAGCGGGACTCGCCCCGACGAGCAACTTCCACTCGCTCCGGCCATGCATGCGCCACCACCACGCGCCACACGCGATGACAGCAACACACGCCGCGACGGCCGCGATCTTTTTCCAGGGGATGTGCGCGCGTGGGGAAGGTTGGTACGCCAGCGTCGATAACAAACGTTCCAGGCGCTCCGCCGCAGCGTCCGGCTCGCCCGACCGGTCCCATATCCAGTTGTCACTCATATTGCCAGCTCGTCTCCCAACTTCTCCCGCAAGAGTTTCAATCCGCGGAACAGATTTACGCGCACGGAATCCGGCGTCAATCCCGTACGCGCGGCGATTTCCGGTCCGGTCATGCCTTCGACAAATCGCAGGATCAACGTTTCGCGATAGGCTTCGGGCAGGGTCTTGATGATATCGAGCACGGCGAGAGCTTGCGCGGGGACCGGCTTGCAGGCCGGCTCAACGGCATTCGTTAGGGGAGCCCAGCGGCGCTTGCCGCGATGATAGTCGATCGCTCTGCTGCGGGCGATCGCCGCCAGCCAAGCACCGAACGCGGCCTCGTTTCGCAGTTCGCGGAGGCGCTCCATCGCACACAAAAACACGTCTTGCACCAAGTCATTCGCGTCGCGAAATGGCACGCGCGCCAGCATGATGCCGTGAATGGTGTGCGCGTACTTGTTGTACAACTCGCCGAATGCGGAGCGGCTCCCGGCCACCGCGCGTGCCACGAGCGCGGTCTCGTCACTGTCGGGCGTTACGGCGACCGCGTTCATGATTGCATTCATGCTAATCGTCATCGTTGTCGAGTACAAGGCGGACGAAGGGCAGCCGGCAAGAGTGGCTGCCCCACTCCAGTTGGCTATTTCTGCGCTAGCGTGCGTGCGGCCTCGAGCACCGCTGCGATCTCGGCTTCCGTCGGCGCATGCGGCGCGAATTTTACGCTGGAACGGTCTATGCCGGTCCCGGTCGCGGCCATAACGGCAGAAGTGGTCAGTCCCGTTTTGTCAGTTCCCGTCACGGCGACTGCCCAGGTTCCGTCCGTGGGCCACTGCCGCGCTATGGCGTAAACGGCATCGGGTAGCGGCCGTAAGGATAGGGGTATCGCTTTGCGCTGGCCATTCGCGATGCCGATCGCCACGGCGGATACTTTGGCCTTTTCGGGTTCGTGACATCCAACGGGTTTCACCAGCACTACCGCGTTCATTCCACGCGCGGCTGGATTTGCGTCCGGGTTACCGACCTGCAGCCAAAATCCACCGGCGAATGCAGGGACAGACGCCAGAGCCGCACATATCAAAAAACGTCTCAACATGGAAGCCTCCTTCCGCAGCAATGACGGAACGGAGGGGGCAAGTGTTAACGGAGCCGATCTTTGCGTTTTTGCGTGCGCACCACACAAGCGGGTATCGTAGTCCCTTATGTATATCCGTTGTGCAACAGCGCTCTTCATCGCCCTCACGAGCACGGCAGCAGCGCTTGCGGGGGCGCATCCCGTCCCCCCGCCCGGCATTGAAGTTCCGGCGGCCGAGAAGAAGGCACTCGAAAGCGGGCTTGCTAAGCTCACCACGCAAATCGCCACACTCCGCGGCAACCCGCTGCTGCCCGACGTTGAAATCTACGCCAAAGCGGTGCGCTACGCGCTCGAATACAACGAGTTCTTCAAGCCCGAAGAACTGTTCCGCGCCAAAGAACTGCTTCGCGAAGGCGAACAGCGCGCCGCTCAGCTCGCGCGCGGCGAAGCGCCGTGGACGCATGCCACGGGCCTGGTGGTACGCGGTTACGTTTCGAAAATCGACAAGAGCGTGCAGCCGTTCGGTCTTGTCATTCCCCCGCGCTACTCCTCCGCCGTCCCGACGCGCTGGCGGCTCGACACCTGGTTTCACGGACGCAGCGAAACCCTGAACGAGATCAATTTCATCTGGGACCGCGAGCGCAATCCCGGCGAGTTCACGCCGCCGGACACCATCGTGCTGCATCTCTACGGGCGCTATTGCAACGCCAATAAATTCGCGGGCGAGGTGGATCTGTTCGAAGCGCTCGATGCGGTGAACCGCGCATACGCCATCGACGACAACCGTATCGTGATTCGCGGCTTCAGCATGGGCGGCGCCTCCACCTGGCATCTGGCAGCGCATTATCCGGGCCTATGGGCAGCGGCCGCACCTGGCGCGGGCTTCGCCGAAACGCCGCGGTACTTGCACATCGAGAACGATCCCGTGAAGCCGGCGTGGTGGGAGCAGAAGCTCTGGCATCTCTACAACGCCACCGACTACGCCGCGAATTTCTATAACCTGCCGGTGGTCGCGTACAGCGGCGAAATCGATCCGCAGCGGCAGGCGGCTAACATGATGGCGGACGCCATGCGCGAGGAAGGACTGCATCTCGCACAGGTGATCGGTCCGAACACCGCGCACCGCTATCACCCCGATTCGAAGCCCGTCATCAGTCGCGCGATCGATGCGCTCGCGGTGCGCGGGCGCGATCCGTACCCGCGCAGCATTCGCTTCGTCACCTGGACGCTGGCCTACAACCGCATGAAGTGGCTGACGGTGGACGGCCTCGGGCAGCACTGGTCACGCGCGCGTGTCGATGCGGATATCGATGCGCCGTCGAGCGTTGCCCTGAAAACGTCCAACGTGACGGCGCTCACGCTGCACTTTGGTCCCGCCGCTTGCCCGCTGAACATCGCAGCGCCGGTATCGCTCGCCATTGACGAGCAGCGCATTGAAGCGCCGGGCCCGGAAACGGACCGCTCCTGGACCGTGCATCTCGCGCTCTCGAATAAACGCTGGACGCTTGTGCCTACCGAAAACGATGGCACGCTCCGCAAGCGCCACGGCCTGCAAGGCCCCATCGACGATGCATTTCTCGACAGTTTTGTTTTCGTGCGTCCGACCGGAACGCCGATGTTTCCAACACTCGCGAACTGGGTGACATCGGAAGAGCAGCGCGCGGTCCGCGAGTGGCGCCGGCAGTTTCGCGGTGACGCGCAAATGCGCGACGACACGGCGATCACGGATGACGACATCGCCAACAGCAATCTCGTGCTGTGGGGCGATCCCGGCAGCAATCGCGTCCTGGCACGCATCGCGGCGAGGTTGCCGGTCCACTGGGATGCGAACGGCATTGCCGTGGGAGATCGCCGCTATCCGGGCGCGTCGCACGCCTTGATTTTGATCTATCCGAACCCGCTGAATCCGCGCCGCTACGTAGTCCTGAACAGCGGCTTCACATTTCGGGAACGCGCCCTGCTCAGCAACGCGCGTCAAGTCCCGAAGCTGCCGGATTGGGCCGTCGTGGACGTCACTACGCCGCCTGATGAAGACTGGCCTGGCAAGATCGCAAACGCGGGCTTTTTCGGCGAGCAGTGGGAACTCGTTTCTAACCGTTAGATGCTCACGTTACAAGCGGATACGTCCAGCGCGCACGTAAGTTGCTCATCTTAGCCGTACTATCACGGTAGTTGTTTTAACGTCCCTCACTTCGCAGGCGACGTGGCAAGCATTTTATTCTCGCGTAGAGCAATTATTTCCACGGCCGCAGTCATACGCGCTATAAATCATTGTTTGTCGAGCTTGTTCCATTTGGCCGCGAGCGTGCTCTTTTGCCCGTAACGCGCGGTTTGGTTGCTCACATTGGATTTGACAAGCTCTATGCGGTCCGTCGAAATGCTCATGGTGGCTCAGGATACTTCCGACATCCGCGCCACCGAAGAAGCACTTCGCAACGTTCGTCCGAACAGCCGGCTGCGCGTTGCAGGCACCGCCCGCGAGGCCAGTTCGATTCTGCACCGCGAAGGCGCGTACGGCAGAGCAGCACGTCCCGACATTATCCTGATCGACGTCGATCTCCGCGATGGCGCCGTGGGTCTGCTCGAGGATCTGAAGTCCGACCGGCAGTTCCGGCGTATACCCGTTATGGTCCTCGCGTCCGATTCCGAACCGGACGAGATCCGCGAAGCCTTCGACCGCTATGCGAACTGCGTCCTCGTGAAACCGCTGGATGAGCACCAGTTTGAGGACATGATGCGAGCGGTGGAACAGTTCTGGTTGAATGTGGTCGCGCTGCCGACGGAGTAGCGCGTCACGGCGCTACGCAGATTGGCGCAGCGTCGAACGATGTCATAGTGCCAAACGTTACTGTCAGGTTTGAACGCACCGCCTGTACACCTTGTGGGATTGCGGTAAGGTCCGCACATGCCGATGTGCCGGCGGGGGGCAGCGGCACAATGAAGTTGATCTGATAGAGTCCGGCGTACCCGGGCACGAGGCCGGCGTAGGCTGGAGTCGGAATGTCGAAAAAAGACGGTATCAGCGGTTCCGTCGCGCCCGCATTAGTCCTGAAATCGAAATCTATCGCAAGCGTCTGCGCAAGCGGCGCAGCCTTCGTGACGATTTGTCCCGTTGCCGTCGACGGATTCGTCGCGCCCAGTCCCGTAGCATACGCAACGATCTCTTCGCCCGCTTTGGCCGGCTGCAGCGCCGATACGGGCGTTCCATCCGCATGCGTCACCACGGGAGGACAAGGCGCGCTACTCGCATTTATAAACGAGCCGTTATCTGAAAGAATGTCGCAGGTCGTGAGCACGTGGATCTGATCCGATAACGGAACGACATCGATCGCTGTACCCGCAGTGCCACTCTCAGAAACCACGAGCGAAGTCAGAGGGACGCCAAAAGGCGATTCGCAGAGCGGGCACAGCGTCACGATGTCATACGGAATCTGAACGGTTACCGCGGTCAGTGTGCCACAGCGTGTCGGAACCAATGGGCACGTGGAAATCGGCCGCACATCGACAATCGGCACCGCACGATCCGTGCCCTGCCGCAGTGTGACCGAAATGCCGGCGAGCGATTCCGGCAACACGCCGTTCGCCTGCGCGCACACCGGCCCCTTCAGCAACGCGCCAACGCCGCTCACGAATAGCGTGACAATCTGCCCCGGCGCAACCTTGATCGGAGCCGGCGCAACATTCCCCGCTCCCACCACCGTATTCTGCGCCGACGCGCAACACAGCGC
>JAICMB010000628.1 GCA_025929455.1 Bryobacteraceae bacterium
GAACACTCATGGCCGAACTGCGCGCGACCTTCGTGATCCTCGACGCGTCGTCAACCGGGAACAGCAGGGGCACCGTCGACATGATCGCCGTTAGCGGCCGAGCCTCCGAAACGAACGGCAACAGAGCCTCGGTGACCACCTGGATCCGGTCCGAAAACGTTGGAGCGGACCCCACCTTCTGCCAAAGCTCCGCGAGCCACGAGCCCAGGACGGCAGTGGCATCGCCGTCCGCATCCGCCAGTTCAGCCGGTGGAACCCCAAACAACTGCCACGTTGCGAACGGCCGGAAGAAGATCCCGAAGGCCAGAACATGCCCGCTCAGGCAAACCTGTCCCGCATACCTCCTTTGCGAGCCCATCAGATACGTCCGGGCGTGAAACTCCGCCTTGCCCGTCGGATATTGCATCAGCGTTCGGTCGCCCAAATCAAACGAGAGAATTTGTTCGAGTGAACCGATAATCGCCTGGCAGCTGGTCGCGGAACCCGGCATCGTCTCTCTTTGCGCAAAGCAGCGCACAAAGGGAGCCAGTCGACGATCCGGCGTGGCTGACTGGAGGTGCATGTTGCCCCCGACACAAAACCCCAACCCGCAAGCTTCTCTTTGGCGGGTTTTTACTAGGTCGGTTTTGTTTTCCCGGGACAGAATCCGTATCGAAGTGACTCGCAGCAGCGGCTTACCGGCGGGTGGACTGAGGAGAGCCGTCCGGGCAGCAGCGATCATAGCACGCGGTCCCTACAGCTGACGCCGCCGGCAGCGATCCCACTTGACGCTAAGAATCTCAAAGGGAGACGGACCATGACGGTTCTCACCATGCAAAGCAAGAGACGTATCTTCGTGCTCGCTTCGGCGATTTTCGCCGCTGTTGTCGCGTGTATCGCCCCGCCGGCAACGGCGCAGAATGGATCAGGGCTGGCGGCGCCCATCGAAGGCTCCTGGGTTTTCTCAGTCACGCGCATCAACGATCTGCCCGCGTCCTTTACCGCAGTCGCCTCATTCACCGCGGGAGGCGTGTTCCTGGCAACCGGTTCCAACGATCGCCTCAACTCGCCCGGCCCGGTTTCACCGCTCTACGGCAGTTGGCAGCGTGCGGAGGGCAACGTCTATAACGCCACCGCCCAGTTCTTCGCCTTCCGGCCCGACACCGGCCAGCCCGTGGTGATGCTCAAGGCCGTGCAGACATTCAGGCTCACGAGCAACAACGAGCTCATCGGCGTCGGCGAGGCATGGGCTTGCACCGTCCAGGGGCAGGACTGCCAACGAACCCCGATTGCCGACATCACCATCAAAGCTACCCGCATCATTCCGGAGAAACTCACCGAACTGAGCCTGCCGTCCGAATAGAACCACCCTTTCCACTGTGCCGTACAGCCCGCCCCACAGGAAGCGCGTTCGCTCCTGCGGGGCGGTTGCTTTGCTCCGCGTTCGGCCGTTGCCGATTTACGCGTGTCCGACCCGCGCGACTCGCTCCCGAAGAGCCTCCACCTTCTGCGCCGACCACTGCCGCGCCACCAGCAAAATGAACTCCGTGTTCCCAAACAAATACCGCCGCCACAGCCGCCGCGGCTCCATCATCATCCGAAACAGCCACTCCAGATGTATTCGCTGCACCCACTGCGGAGCCCGCCGCCGCAGGCCAGCGACCACGTCAAACGCGCCGCCCACCGGTAGAATCGCCCCGACATTCAGATGATCGCGATTCTCCTGCATCCAAATCTCCTGCTTCGGGGCGCCAAACGCGACGCAGAGCAGATCCGGAGCTGCTTCATTCACCCGATCGCGCACCCGCTCCACCTCGACCGGACTCTTCTCAAATCCCATCGGCGGGCAATACGTCCCGCAGATGTTCAGCCCCGGATAGCGCTCCCGCAGATTGAAAGCCGCCATCATCGCAGCGCCTGGCAGCCCTCCCAGCAGGAACACGCTGAACCCATAGTGCGCCGCCTCGGCGCACAGCCGCTCCATCAGATCGCCGCCCGTAACCCGCTCCGGAATCGGCGCGCCCAGAATGCGCGACGCCATCACCACCGAAATGCCGTCCGGCACCGCCAGATCCGCCGCCTGCATCGCCTCCGCAAAAGCTGCATTCTTCTCCGCCAGCGTCACCAGCTGCGCATTCGGCCCCACAATCGTCAGCGGCGGAATTTCTCCGCGGTGCAGCAGCGCTTCCGTGGCGAGGATCGCAGCGTACTCCATCTCGATGCGATCCACCGGTACCTTTCCCAAAACAAAACGCGGCGGCAGCGGCACGAGAGTTGCCGGATGCACTTTCTCCTGCTCCTCGACGCACACGTCCTCCACTTCGATCATGACCACAAGCCTTCCTTTCTTTCGAAAAACAATCGTGGGGGCACGCCGTTGGCGATTCCGGCGTGTCGAAATTCATCACGGATGCGACGCGCAACGTAGCCCGGCGAAAGCGTCAATGCGCGCAACAGGGCAGCGCCGCCCTTCGCGAATCGCCGCTCCGCAAGATGCATATTGAAATCCCGCAGCAACTCCTTCGCGGCCATGCGCGACGGCTGCAGCAGCCCCGCAAGCACCCGCGCCACCTCCTCGAGCGGCTTTGAATCGAGCCGCCACAGCTCCGAGAGCAGCAGATACTGCACATACAATCCCGCGAGTTCCTGTTGATCGAGGTTGCGCGAGCTAACGCTGCCCGCATTCTGCCGAAAGCCGACCAGCGCCTGCGGGATGAAACAGACCGGATATCTCCTCGCCATCCGCCACCATAAGTCGGCATCTTCCGCATGGATATCCATGCGATAACCTCC
>JAICMB010000672.1 GCA_025929455.1 Bryobacteraceae bacterium
AATTCGCGCTGCACGGTGAAGTTCCAGGACTCCGTGTAGCCGCGCACGAAATTCTTCGGCAGAATCGCTCCCTGGAATCCGAAGTTCAATCCCGGCGGAATTGGCAGCGTTCCCTTGCTGATATCGACCGGGGGCTGCACGGGAATTCCTGTGGCGAGTGTACCGACGGGAGTAAAGGTCGTGAGGCCGTTCCCCGCGAAATCGAGGCGCGCCGGATAGCTGTAGATGCCGTCTCGGTACGCATTGATCTGTTCGGGGCTGAGCGAGAAACCGCCGCGGAGGACCATTTTCTCAGTGGCGCGATACGCGAATCCGACGCGCGGCGAAAACAGACGCTTGGAAAACGTGATGCCGCAATCGGTGGGGTTGCCCGCGACGCCGCAGACCGTGATCTGGTTGGTCGAAAGGTCGAAGTTTTCGATGCCCCGATCGGCGCGCGTCGGAATCGGATAATACTCCCAGCGGGTTCCGTAGGAGAGCGTCAGTTTGCGGCTGACCTGCCACTGATCGCGGATGTAGAGGCTGTACTGCCAAGTGCGCAGAGTGATCCACGGCGTGGTCTGCTCGCTGTTCTGATAGCTCTGCGGAAGGCCGAGCAGGAAATCCGCGTAACCGTTGAACTGGTTCGTCGCGGCGCCCCCCTTCAGCGAGGTCGCGCCGCCGTTGAAGCTGAAGGAGGTCGGCTGCGTCTCGACATGGTTCATGTGCTGTTGGCTCACGTCGACCCCGAAACGGATGTTGTGCGATCCCTTGATCCAGGTCGCGTTCACGGTGTACTGCAGAATCGGATCGAGATAGTGGAGGTAGGGATACGCGTAGCCGTAGCCGGTCCACCCGCTGGGGTTGAAATTCGGCATTCCGCCGGCGGTGGGCAGGTCGCCGAGGTTCACACCGGGAATGCCGAGGTAGTCTGAGCCGAGCTTCTTATCGGCCGATGGAGGCGAGAGGATCTGGTTCGCGCGCGTAAAGCCCCAGTTGCCATCAATGACAAACGTGGGACTGAGGGTATACGTCGTGGTGGCGGCGGTCGCGATCACGTTGCCGTATTGCGAACGGCTGTTGCCGCCTCCCAGAATTTCGCCGAATACAGTGGCCTGCTGGATGTTGTACGGCTGATACCCAAAGCGGCCGGTGAAGCGCAGCTTGGAGGTGGCGTTCCAATCGAGCTTGGTGTCGAGCTTGTGAAGACGGTTGGTGACCGGCGTGGTGATGTAGTAGTTGTTGGCGAGCGCGCCGGGCGCGCCGAGATTTGGCAGGGGCACCAGCGCGACCAGTTTCTGCGCGATCGGGCTGATCCTGTTAGCGGGGATGATGTTGCCCGCGAATGGCAGGCGGCCGCTGCCATCGGTGGCGGTGGTCGATGTGGGATCGTAGATGGGAGTCGTGGATGCGGACATGTTGCCAGATCGGATGTCCGCCGTCGGAACGCTCACCGTATTCGACCCGGCCTGGCTGATGAAGGCGCCTTCATAGCTGCCGAAGTAGAAGAGCTTATCTTTGACGATCGGTCCGCCCAGCGAGCCGCCAAGATCGTTTTCGATCAGCTTTGGGATACCTTGGTTGCCTGGGAGGAAGAACGGCCGCGCCTTGAAAGCGCCGTTCACGTGGTACTCAAAGAGCGAGCCGTGCAGCTGGTTCGTGCCACTCCGGGTTTGGACGTTCACCGCTGCTCCGTTGGTTAAGCCCTGTTCCGCATCGGGGCTCGTGGTAACAACGTTGACCGTCTGAATGGCTTCGTTGGACGGCACGTACGTCGAGTAAAACTGGACCCACGCGTTGGTATCGGTGACGCCATCGATACGTACGTTGGTGGCGCTGCGGCTGGTGCCGTTGGCAGTGATCTGGAAGGACTTGCCGGGGTTATTGGTGCCGCCTCCATTCGCGGTGGGCGGCGCGACGCCCGGCATCAGCGCGAGAATGCCCTGGTAGGTGCGCGTGGGCTGCGGGATGTCCTGGATCTGCTTGGCCGAGAATTCACCATGGACATCGGCGCGGTCGGTCTGGAGTTGGATTGCGTCGGAGGTTACGGTGATGCTGTCGGATTGCGCGCCGACTTGCAGGACGGCATCGACGCGCACTACCGTGTTCAAGCTGAGAGGCGTGTGTTGCGCCGTGAAGGTGCGGAAGCCGGACTTCGATACAGAGACGCTGTAGACGCCGGCGGGGAGCGTCGATAGGACGAAGCCGCCGGCCTCATTCGTCGTCACTTCGCGCGTTTCGTTGGTGTCCTGGTTCACGACCTTGACGGATGCCTGGGGGATGGCGGCGCCGCTTGGATCGGTGACGGTTCCGACGATCGATCCGAAAAGGACCTGCGCTTCGATGACCCCGATTGTGACGGCGAGGAGCGCCACAAGCAGAATCGCGAACCGTTCCGGCGTAGTGCTGACCTGCCCCCGTTTTCTCTACCAAACAGAACTAGAAATTCTCTGGGTTGATGATACTACTGTCGCAGTCCGGAGGCTTCCCTTC
>JAICMB010000076.1 GCA_025929455.1 Bryobacteraceae bacterium
ACGTCCTCGTAGCCACGGCGGATTGCGGCAACCGACTCTTCGTGATCTCGCCGTTCCGACTCTAGAAATTCAGCCAGAACCTCATCAAGCGCCGCGGCAGGCTCTTGCCCGCGGCGTTGCGCATACTCTTCCAGTTGCGCCTTGCGTTCCGACGTGATGAATATCACGTCCATGCCCCAAGCCTAGAGCTTGCAGGCCCTCCTGTCAATGACGGGTGGACGGGCATCGGCCGTGCCGGAATCGTGTGCGACACTGCTCTTAGATGAGGTTCGGAATCGCCCTGCTTGCGTTTGCGAGCGCGGGTTTTGCGCAATCACCAACTCAAAATTCCACGCCGTCGCCTACTGCGAACGCAGGTGTCGCGACGGAGTGGGACACGCGCGCTCTGGTCACCGCACTCGATCACCAGTTGCAGCGCTTACGCCCGCTGCTCGATCAAATCAAGCCGGAGGAATGGACGGCGCACGGCGCTCCCGCCGCATACGTGCAGCAGTGGCGCAATACCGAAGCCGAGTTGCGGTATGTCCTGCAGAGCAGCGCGGCTTTTATGAAAGAACCGGCTCGACTGCCGCTCGCGCTCGACACCTACTTCCGCTTGGAGTCGACCGGCACGCTGCTCAGCTCACTGATCGAAGGCGCGCGCAAGTATCAGAACCCAGCCACGGCCGATCTGATCCAGAGCATCGTCAACGAGAGCGCGGGCAATCGCGACAAATTGCGCCAGTACATCCAGGATCTCGCGACCGAAAAAGAGCAGGAATTTAAGATCGCCGATCGCGAGGCACAGCGCTGCCGTGCGAGGATGCTGAGCCAACCGTCCACCAACACCCGCGACAGGAGGAAGTCCCATTGACAGAAGCCGCGACCTTCACCTGCAGCATCTGCGGGGAGCCGTCCACAGAAATTTGCGTCTACTGCACAAAGGACGCGTGTCCTAACCATCGCTGCCCGCGCTGCGGCCGCTGCAGCGATTGTTGTGAGTGCGACGTGCCCTTGGACGTCGAGGGAGAATCCACAGCCGAAGCCGGCGCGGAAAGCACGCCGATGCTGGCCGAACCGGAGGCATCCGCAACTCCGGACCTAAATACGCCGCGTCCAGAAGTACTGGAGCGTACTACGGAATCGAAGCAGCCGGACGAAGGTGGTTGGCAGCCGTAATCGTACGCTTGTGCACGCGCTGTAAAAACATTCGCGGGTGTTGCCGATATGTGTTCTGGACGCCGGTTTTTCTACTCCGCGGGCGCTGCTCCACGCGGGTAAATTATTGAAACTCTGCTTGATTTTGCGACATCCAGAAGGTAGAGTGTAATCCTGAAGGTCGCTTCAGACGTGTCGTGACGCGAAAGGAAAACACAGCCGGCAGGTTGGGTAGTTGGATGGCGAGTTCTGAAGGAAGGGAGGGGCGGCAAGTGGAAGAAAAACTGAAGGACCTAATGCAGGAACTCGGAAATGCGATTAACGAGTCGCTTTCCGACTCCGATCGTATCGCCGCGGCTATTGGTGAGATTAAAAGAGCCGGGTACGATGTATTCCTGGTCCTTGAAGCCACGATCGGCTTTAACAAGCGCGACGAAGATTCCGATGAAGCCGTTCCGGAACACTCCACTGCATCGCATCGCGACCCGAACAGGATTAAGCTGACCTCGCAGGATCAGAAATTCCTTCGTGCGTTAAAAATCGCCGTGGACGACGAGCAATGACGCGATCTGCAGTGAGTTGACCGGCTACACGCTTAAGAGCTCCTGGTAAGCTTGCCAGGTATCATCAGACGCCCGTTTCCATGTGAAACGGGCGCTGTGCTTTAGGCCCTTTTCCCGCAAATCCGCACTCAGAGCCTCGTCGTTCGCGAGCTGACGTAAGCCCTCCGCGACCGCCTCTGTTTCATGACAATTTACGAGCAACGCGGCATCTCCCGCCACCTCTCGAAGTGCTGAGCCGTTGGAGGTCAGCACGGGAACGCCGCGCGCCATCGCTTCCAGCACAGGAATTCCGAAACCTTCATCGAGCGACGGAAACGCGAAGATGCTGGCGCGTGCGTAAAGCCGCTCCAACTCCGCGTCGCTCACGTATCCGCGCATCTCGATGTCGCGCGCACGCGGGCTGCGCTCGATGGCACGCAGCGCCTCTTCGGCGCCGAAGCCAAACGCGCCTGCCAGCACCAACTTCCAATCGCGCGGCATTGCTTCGAACGCCTGCACCAGCCGCGCGACGTTCTTGCGCTTCTGGATCGCGCCCACGAACAACACCATCCGTTCGCGCTTGATCGGAGGCGCGAGCGGCGCGGACCACACGCCATGATGCACGACGCGAATGCGGCTGCGCTCGACATCGAGGATTTCGTGAACCTGTCTGGCCGTGAACTCCGAAACCGCGATGATCAGATCGGAGAGCGCCGCGGCCTGACGCGCCTGCACGGTGAAGCGCTGCTTAAACCCCGGCGTCGAATAGTCGCCCGAGAACACGAACAGATCGTGAAACGTCGTGATCACGGGAGCGCGCCCGCGTTGATCGACGCGCTGGTTCAGTGCATGAAACAATCGCGCGCGTGCGGGCGGATGCCGCCACAACAGCCGCGCGCGTCCGTTCCGCGGTAGCGGGCGTCCCAAACCGCGCACGAACCGATGCGGACGGTAACAGTACAGAAAGCGGTGTTCCGGGTGCGATTCGGCTACCGCGCGCGTAATCTCGTTCGAATACACGCCCACGCCGGAAAGATTGCTGCCCACCATGTAGGTGGTATCCCAGGCGAGCGTCAATGCGCTCTACTGCGGCATGCGCTGCGGGTGTTCCGAGCCGCGATGGCACGTGTAGCAGCCAATTTGCATGTGGCCGTTGAAGTAGGTCTGGTTGATGCCGTGCGTCATCTCGATCATCTTGCGTGCGATCAGCTTCGTCTGCTTGGCATCGGAGGCGAAGTTGCCTTCTTCGTGGCAGAAGTCGCAGTGCACGCCGAGGGCCGTGTTGAACGACGCCATCGTGTTCAGGAATTGCGAGTACGGGAGGTCCTTGAGGAGCTTCACGTTCTTCTCGACCTCGCCAGCGGTCTTTTCCGGGCCGCGCAGCACTTCGCCTTCAGAGTCGGGCTGCTTGTCGAACACGAGCGTCTCGTTCATGTCGCGCCCGAACATTTTGCCGGTGCGTTCGACGTGCAATTCCTGGCCGTTATCCGATAGCCAGAACTTCTCGTGAACGTTCGACGGCATCGAGGATGGCCCGGTGGATTCCGCAACCGCGGCATCGCCTTCCACCGTGACGTGCGTCTTGAGCGGAACGCCGCGCACGATGTTGCGAGTGTCCTTCCCGCTCAGATCGTATTGCCACACCTGGCGCACGGGAGGCCGCGGGCCACCAATGGTTCCATTCGTTTCCGTAAGCTTGTCGCCCTCCTGCGTGAGGACAACGAGCGTGGTCCCGCGCGGCGCGTTGGCCATTTTGCTCTTTTCTGGATTCAGCTTCCATACGCCGCTGAAATTGGGAACCGCCGCGCTCGCCGTGAACACGGCCGCGAACAACACTGGTACAAACCTAAGTGCCTGCATGCTGGTTAGTTATTGTACTCTGGATTTCTTGTCTACTGTATCATCTCGCCCAAAATGCGTCCCACCGAACCCCCCGGTTCGTTCATCTGCAGCAGGGCTGAGAGCGTGGGCGCGATGTCGTTCACGGCGACGTGCTCGTAATAGGTTCCGGGCTTGATATGCGCGCCCATGAATATGACGGGCACGTGCGTGTCATAGTTGAAGGGCGTGCCGTGTGAGGTGCCGTGCGTGCCTTCCGCGACAATCCAGTAAGGATCCGGTACGGCGACGATATCGCCTGAGCGCTCAATATTAAAGCCGTTGCGCACAGCACGGCTGACGAAATCCTCCATCACGTGCCCGCCAATGATGTCGTCGCGCGTGTACACGCGGAAGATATCAGGCATCTCGCGCAGCGCCGCGGCCGCGGTGTTCTCGACTTCCTCTTCATTCAGCTTGCGCTCGCGCACCAGGTCGCGATTGAGGTACGGAATCGGTCCCGCGGTGCCCAGCACCCACTTGCCCGCCCCGTACTTCGTTTCGAGTGCGGCCTGGATCGCCGCGATCATCTTCCGTGCGGAAAGACGGCCCCCCGGCATGTGCCGCGCGCGGTTCACCTCCGGCACCGGCGTGACGCCATGGTCCGCAGTCAGCACAAACAGAGTGTTGTGTGGCCCAATCCGGCCGTCTATATAATCCATTAGCTTCGCCAGCAGGCGGTCCGTACGGATCGAGATGTCGCGCACTTCGGGAGAATCCGGCCCGAGTGCATGGCCGACGTAGTCGTTGGAGGAGAAGCTCACGCACAGAACATCGGTTCCTTCATGACGGCCGAGCTGCTCGGCGGCGACGGCGTGCTCCGCCATCTGCTCGATCAGGTCGTTGCCGAACGGAGTTGCTTCGAGGCCGCTATAGAGAGTCGCGCCCACGCCCGGCAGGCGGCGGTACGGCGTCACGCCCGAGCCCGGTTTGGCGTCGAACGGCAGCCATTCCGCACGCGCGTATTTGTCCGCCGGGCGCGAGCGGTTGTAGTCGCGCACCCAGGTGGGCAGCTCCTTGAAGTAGTACGTGCTGCTGACCCAGTTTCCGCTGGAGGCATCGAACCAGTACGCGCCATCGGCCATGTGACCTGAAGGCAGAATGGCGGCGCGATCTTTGATCGAGACGCCGATCACTTTGCCGCCCTTGCCCTCCATCTTGAGCTCGTCGCCGACGGTGTCGACCAGGAGCCGGTGCGGCGATGAACCGATGCGTCCTTCCGCGCCGCCGAGTAGCTGCGTCGAATCATCGGATACGCTGGTGACTTCCTTGCCGGTTTCGCGGTCGTACCATTCATTGCCGACGATGCCACTGATGGCGGGAGTGGCGCCGGTCAGGAACGTCGAGTGGCCGATCGCCGTTACGGTCGGAAAGTGCACATGATGCGCGTCGACAAAAACAGCGCCGTGCTCAAACGCGCGCGCGAATCCGCCGGTGTAGTCCTTACGAAAGCGCTGCAAGTAGTCGTAGCGGAACTGATCGATGACGACAGCGAGCAGCAGCTTGGGATTCGCGTGCGGCCCGGCGGTCCCGGTAGCAAGTTGCGCGAGCGCGTGGAGACCCAGCGCCGCGGCGATCAGCGTAGCCGCGAGAACAGGAAGCAGACGTTTCATTTGCAATTTAGAATTGTACAGCGATGCGGCCCGACGTTTTGATTGAGACACCGCGGCTGTTGCTGCGGCAGTGGCGCGATGGCGATCTTGAACCGTTTGCGCGCTTGAACGCCGACCATCGAGTGATGGAGTTTTTTCCTGCGCGCCTGTCGCGTGAAGAGAGCGATCGCACGGCCGCAGCGATTCGCGATGCGATGAGCGCGCGGGATTGGGGCCTGTATGCGGCGGAGCTCCGCGATAGTGGCGATTTCATCGGCTACATTGGCCTGGCGGCGCCCCGGTTCGAGGCGCACTTTACGCCCTGTGTCGAAATCGGATGGCGGCTGGCCTGCGAACATTGGAACCGCGGCCTTGCCACCGAGGGCGCTCGCGCAGTCTTGCACCACGCCTTTACGCGGCTGGACCTGCGAGAAGTGGTTTCCTTCACAACCGCCGCAAACGTGCGCTCACGGCGCGTGATGGAAAAGATCGGCATGCTTCGCGATGCGAATGGGGATTTCGACCACCCGGCTATTGAACCGGGCGATTCGCTGCGGCGACACGTACTCTATCGCATCCGGCGCGAGGGTGATTGACTATATTATCTGCCTTGCGACTTCAGCGCCGTATCGACCTTCGCCAGCGGGGTTGATGCTCCGCGCGCTTTGGTGAGCAGTGGCCGCGGTGGCCTGCACCGCGCACAGCACAATCGCTACGACAAACAACTTTATGCGGTGGGAGAACCTCCGGGCTGCCCGAGCACGCTAGCCGATTTTCCGTACGTCACGATACGAACACTTCTGCCCAATTTCACGACACAATCCGCTCAATTCTTCGTCTAAAAATCTGCGAAAGGCCTCTGAATTTCCATGCCGGCGTTCCATACTCGCAAGAGCCAAAACGCAATACGGCTGAAAGGAAAGCACATGCTCGCTCTCCATCGAATTCGCCGGGCAGTTTTGCTTGCGCTCGCGGCTGCCACGGTATGCTTTGCGCAGTTCAGCAGCTCCATTGAAGGCACGATTACGGATCCGACCGGCGCGGGTGTTCCGGATGTCGCCATTCGCGTCACAAATATTCAAACCGGGGTTGTATCCACTACGCGAAGCTCCGGAACCGGGTTTTATTCCGTACCCGCGCTGCCGCCCGGACGGTACCGGGTGGACGCAACCAAACCCGGATTCGCGACCGCCGTACAGGAAGTGCAACTCGAGGCCGCCCGCGTACAGGCCGTGCCCTTGCAACTCAGCATCGGCGCCGTCGCGACGCAAGTAACGGTGGAAGCGGCGCCCCCGGTGGTCGAAACGTCGCAGGCGCATGTCTCCGAGGTCACCACTTCACAGGAGGTGCTCGCGCTGCCGTTGAGCGGGCGCAACGTGCTGAACGTTGTCGCGCAGACGCCGGGTGTAACCGGCACCGGGCTGGTGTCCGACCGGGCGGGCGGGAACGATATTTTCAACGCCGTGAACTCGCCGTCGGTCACGGCCAACGGCCAGCGCGGATCATCGAACGGCTTCTATGTAGACGATACTTCGGTAAACGACAATCCCGACGAAGGCGGCGCCAAGCTTTCGCCCAATCCGGATTCAGTTCAGGAAGTGCGTGTCTCAGTGAACAATTATTCGGCGCAATATGGGCGGAACAGCTCCATACTCACGCAGATCATAACGAAATCCGGGAGCAACGAATGGCACGGCAGCCTTTTCGAATATCACACCAATAACAAGCTGACCGCGCGCAATGAATTTCAAAATGCACCCAATCCGACTACCGGGCGAATTCTCCCGGTGTTCCGGCGCAACGAATTCGGCGGCTCGCTCGGTTTCCCGATCCGCAAGGACCACACGTTCGCCTTCGGCAGCTACGACCAGCTTGAATCCTCGCAGGGCACGGCTTCGCTCGCGACGGTTGAGACGCCCGACTTCACCAGTTTCATGAAGGCGAATTACCCGAACAACATTGCCACGACGCTGCTCTCCTCCTACGGGGGGCAGGTGGCGCCGAACTCGCCGCCGCGAACAGTGGCGCAAATCATGGCGAGCGCGGGCCTGGGCGCGTGCTCGGGAACGAACTCGCTCGGAATGCCGTGCGGCATGCCCATCCTGCAGACCGGAGTTTTGTCGGCGAGCGCACCGCGGAACGGCATACAGTGGAACGCGCGCGTGGATCAGGTGTTCGGGGATGGAATCGACCGGCTCTACCTCAACTTCTATCGCATGACGGTAACCAGCAATTCGATCAGTGTCCGTCCGGCGTTCACTACTAACCCGCCCGCGGAAACGGATTTTGCAAATCTCAACTATACGCACACGTTCTCGCCGACATTTGTGAACACGGCGGCGTTCGGGTTCACGCGCAACTATGGCGCGTCGCCGCTGAATCACCCGAGCGTGCCGGCCATCAATATTCCGGGCATGAGCGGTTTCGGAGGCGGGTGGGGTCCGGCAGGGTTTGTCCAGAACGACTTTCACTGGCGCGATCTGGCTTCGTTTAACCGCGGCTCGCACGCGTTCAAGGCCGGTTTCGACATCTATCGCGATCAGGACAACGCGCCTTTCACGGGGCCGACGCTGCGGCCGAGCTTCAGCTTCGGGAACGTATTCGACTTCGCCGCGGACAAACCGTTTGAAGAGGACAACATCAACTTCGACCCGCGCAACGGCGGTCCGCCGTACCAGGATTACGGCTTTCGCTCGACCACCTACGGGTTTTTCGTGCAGGACGACTGGCGAGTGCGGCAGAATTTCACGCTCAATGTTGGTCTGCGCTGGGACTTTTCGGGCAATCCGACCATGAACGTCGACCGCCTGACAAACATACAGCTAGGCGACGGCAGCACGTTCCAGGAGCGGATCGCGGGCGCGAAAGTGATTCCTGTGAAGCACATGTTCTCGGATTTGAAGATCGCGCACTTCGCGCCGCGCCTTGGCTTTGCATGGGATCCAACGCACCAGGGCAAGATGTCGGTTCGCGGAGGTTGGGGCATCTTCTACGATCGCTGGCCGAACAAGGTCTGGAGCGATACGACGCGTGGTAATCCGCCGTATCTGGCCGCGATCTCGGCATCCACCTTTAACCAGACCGGTCCGCAGCCGCTCTACGTGCTGGGGACCACTGACAGTCCTCCGTACGGGTTTGCGCTGCCGGGAGTACAGGCCGGCCTGAATCCGGCGAACGGGCCGATATGCTGCCTCTCCAGCATCGGTGGCGCGGACCAGGGCTTGAACTATGCATACGCGCAGAACTGGTTTTTCGGCGTGCAGTATTCGCCGGCGCAAAATCTGGTGATCGAGACCGACTATCTCGGCTCGATCGGGCGCGATCTCTACACCGTTATCGATCGCAATCGCTTTGACGGCGACCTGATCGTGAATCAGGGCGTGCTGCATCGCCTCAATCCGTATTTCGCGTCTATCAACTACGGTGACAACAGCGCCAATTCGTCGTACAACGGGCTCACGCTCTCGATGCGCAAGATCTTCAGCCACGGTCTGACGTTCCAGACGTCATACACCTTCGGCAAGGCAATCGATTACATCAATGCGCGTGGCGCGGGTTCCGGCTCTGTGTACGGCAGCGTCATCGACGCCTACGATGTCGCGCGGCAGCGTGGTCTGTCGGACAATGACGTGCGGCAAAAGCTGTCATTCAACTTTGTCGTCACGCTGCCGTCTCTCGCGCAGACCTACAAACCGATTCAGTACGCGTTGGGAGGCTGGGAATTGAGCAGCCTTGCGATCCTGCAGAGCGGTTTGCCGTTTACCGTGTTCACCAGCGCGCCCTTCCAGCCGGTCTGGAACAACGCCTCGTGCGCCGACATCCTTACAGCCGGATGCCAAATCGTTGGAAACACCGGCGGCGATTACAACGCCGACGGCACCAACTACGACGTACCCAACGCGCCCGGCTTCGGCGCCAACAAATCTTATAATCGCAGCGACTACATTCGCGGGTTGTTCACCTCCTCCGATTTTCCCGCGCCGCCGCTCGGGCAGGAGGGAGATCTGGGGCGCAACGTCTTTCACGGGCCGGGCCTCGCGCAGGTTGACCTCTCGCTCTTGAAGAATTTTCGAATTCCATGGTTCGTCAAGGAGGGCGCGCGCCTGCAGTTCCGCGCGGAGGTGTACAACCTGTTCAATCGTGTGAACCTGAATTCCGTGGACTCGGATCTGACCAGCGGCACGTTCGGACTTGCCACGTCGACGTTTACGCCGCGCGTCATTCAGTTCGCCGGGCGTATCGAGTTTTAGTGCTGCGCGAACTTGTATTGGGAACGGTTCTGGCGGGCGCGCTGGCTGCTGCCGCGGATCCGCCCGAATACACACGTGCGATGGATCTGGTCCGCGTACAACGCTGGGACGAGGCGCTCGCGCAAATTGCGGTCGTATTGCAGCACTATCCCGATAATCTGAAAGCCATGAACCTGCAAGGGCTGGCGCTGGCAGGCAGCGGCAAAGGCACACAAGCACGCAGGATCTTCGAGCGTGTTTTGAGCATCGACCCGGGCTTCGCTCCGGCGTTGAAGAATCTCGCAATCCTGGAGTGGCGTTTGGGCGACCGTCGCAGTGCCGCGATACACACACGCAGCGCCGTGCAATTACTTCCGAGCGATCCGGTTCTGAACGCCTACGCCGCGCTCGCCGCGGCTGGAAGCGGCGATCTAACCAGGGCGGTCAACGCGCTACGAGCAGCCGGCCCCGCACGTTCCGTCCTGCCCGCCGGAGCGCAGGCGGACGTTGCGGTTTTTCTCGCGAAGAACGGCAAGTACGCCGTTGCCGAGCCCCTCTTCGCCGAACTGTTCGACATCGAGGATCATCGCAATCCGGAACTGCGGTACAACCTGGCGCTGGTGCGCTTTCGTCTTGGCAAGTACGCGGAGTGCGCTCGCACGCTCGAAACCGCGCCCGCTACTCGTCTGCCGTCCGACTCCTTGAATTTGCTCGCGCAGGCATACGAGAAAGTGGGGCAAGCACAGAAAGCGATCGACACGTACCGCGAAGCCACGCGCCTGTATCCGCGCGATGAGAACAACTACCTGGACCTGGCGAATCTCTGCCTCG
>JAICMB010000130.1 GCA_025929455.1 Bryobacteraceae bacterium
CTGCAGGTACGGCATCGGCACCATTAAATGCGTACCGTGCTGTCCCACGTAGGCGACCGTCAGGACGTTGCTCGCAGGCATCTGGAACTCGGTCGTCAGGTTCCACTGTTGCACGTTGGAGGGCCGCACGAAGGGATCCCAAATGCGGAGCGTGGCGCCCTTGAAGGGATCCTTCGGGTTCAACCCCGACAGACCCTCATCGAGCGTGGAACCCGGCAGAATGTCAGACGGCGTGTTGTACAGCGTCTGGAACTCCGAGTTGAAGGGAGGATTCAACGGCAGGCGCAGGTTGGTACCGGTGCCTTCGAGGAACGACGAGATGGTGTACGAGCCGCGAATCACCATGCGCTTGCTCCAGATGCCCGGCGTATAGGCGAAGCCGAGGCGCGGCTGGAAGTCCTTATAGAACGAGTTGTACAGTCCGCGGCTGTTGCCGTTCTGGCCGGCCAGTTCCAACGCGCCGGTGAACTCGTCAAAGTTGGACTGGCGGTCCTTCACTTCCACCCACGGCGAATGATATTCCCAGCGCAGGCCGAGGTTCAGCGTCAGGCTGTCGGTGGCGCGCCAGTCGTCCTGGAAGTACACGCCCACGATGTTGCCGCGCTGTCCCCAGGTGCCGGTGCTCAAGCCGCGTCCGTAATCGGTCGGCAAGCCCAGCAGGAAATCGGCTTCGCCGATCTGCGTACCCGTCGGGTTGATCGCATTGGCGGCCGTGTAGCGGCCCGAGAAGTTCATGTAGCCGCTGCGGCCGTTGTTGCCGGCGTAGAAGATGTTCAACTGTTCGCGCAGGAACTGGCCGCCCATCTTCATCATGTGCCGGCCCTTCATGACCGTCAGGTTGTCCACGTATTGGAAGGTGTTGTTGGCGAACAACTGCTGCGTTCCGATATTCGCGTTGCCGAGACCGGACGCATACGCGAAACCTTGCAGCGAGAGCAGACCCGAGCCGGCACCCGAAATCCCGACGCTCTGCGCAATGTCGCCCAGCCCCTTATCGGCGCCGCCGTTCCACAGCACGATGCGGTTGACGCCGACACGCGCTTCATTCACCAGCGTCGGGCTGATGGTGCGAGACCAATTGATAACGCCGTTCTTGAACGGCGACGTATTGAAGCTGTTGTAGAACAGCGGAAAGCTGTTTACGCTCGGTTGGTCCTGCCGCCCTTGCGAATAGCGCACCGTGAGCAGGTCCGCATCGGACGGCTTCCAGTCCACTTTGATGTCGCCCTGATCGGAGTTGATGTAGCTCGCGGTCGCGTACTGATAGTTATTGGTCAATCCCGGTCCCGAGGGGAGCGGATACAGCGACGCATCGTTCAGCAGCTTCGTCGCGGCCGGATCCAGCAGGTTCGCCGGAATGATGTTACCGGCGAACGGCGCACGGTTGCCGTTCGCGTCCACCTGGAACGGATTGTAGAGCTGGATGACTTTCCCGCCCGTGACCTTCGGGTCGAGCAGTGATGAGAAATCACCATGCCGGAACGCCGCCGGCATTACGCTCGCGCTTGCAAGCGAGGTCGGCGTGGCTCGGCGCAGCCCCTGGTAATCGACGAAGAAGAACAGCTTGTCCTTTTTGATCGGACCGCCGAAAGTACCGCCGAACTGGTTCCAGCGCATCGCGGGACGCCTTACGTCGGCCCAGTTGTTAGACCAACTGTTCGCGTTCAGTTTATCGTTCCGGAAATACTCGAACACGTCACCGTGATATTCGTTGGTTCCGGATTTGATGATCATGTTGACAATGCCGCCTTGGAAGTTGCCGAACTCGGCCGACGCATTGTTGGTGATCATCTTCACTTCCTGGAGCGCGTCCAGGTTAGGCTGATACGCCGTCAGGTCGTCGGAGACCTGATTGTTATCCATGCCGTCCAGCAGGAAGTTGTTGGCTTCCTCGCGGTTGCCGTTCACATAAGGACGACCGCCGCCCGTCGTGCGAACACCGCTGTTGAATCCCGACGGATTCGGCGTCGTGACGCCCGGCGCGAGCAGCGTCAGTGCAATCGGGTTGCGGCTGATGAGCGGCGTGTTTACGATCGTGCGCGCCGTGAGCACCGAACCCACCTGCGTCGTTTCGGTCTGCAGCAGCGGCGCTTCACCGGTCACCGTCACGCTTTCCGAAACTGCGCCCACCTGCATCTGCACGTCGACGCGTGCGCGCTGATTGAGCTCCAGCGGAATCGAAGGATTCACGTAGGACTTAAAGCCCTGCGCTTCGACCTTAAGTTGATAACGTCCGACGGGGATACGCGGAAAGTTGTAAATCCCGTCTTCATTGGTTGTGGTCGGCCATTCGGTGCCGCGGTCGAGGTCTTTCGCCGTGACCGTAGCGTTCGCGATGGCGCCCCCTGAAGGGTCTGTGACGCGGCCCGTTATGCCGGCGCTAATTTCCTGCGCGAGAATCGGCAGTGTAGCGCTGATGCATAACACCAGCCACGCAAACAAAAGTTTGCGATACATGAGACTACCTCCCTGATGCGTTAATGGCGCCGGCTCGCTCCCACCACGGGCGAGTCCGACACCTGTGCATCCAATTCAGATCATTATAATGATATATCAATGTGGGCAAGGCAGTCTTGCTGCCTGCCTGTGGACCGGCAGATTTCTCGTATTTCCTCCTCCTCCCCGCACCACAATCACGTGGAGAGTTGACATTTTGTTCGACTCATGAATAAATCTATGAGAGCGCTTTCATTCCGGGTTGGATAAAGCGCGTTTTAGCAAGGGGGCTCGCATGAATAATCGCAAGGCGCGTTTGTTCGCGCACATGCTGCTGTTCACGTTCATCTTGCTGTGCAGTGCCGCTTCGATCGCTGCGCAGAACCTTGGCTCTATTACCGGCCTCGTCACCGACAAGACCGGCTCCGCAATTCCCAACGCTATCGTTAAGCTCACCAACGCCGACACCGGCTTGGCGCGAACCTTTACCACCAATGAATCCGGCAACTACGTGGCGCCTGCCATGCCCGCCGGCACTTATTCGCTCGACGTGACGGCGCCCGGATTCTCCACATTCCGGCAAACCGGCATCGCCCTAAACCTGCGCGATGCGTTGCGCATCGACGCGCGCCTGGAAGTCAGCACGGTGCAGGAGTCCGTGGAAGTAAAAGCGGAAGCGGTGCAGTTGCAGGCCGAGAACGCCACGGTCGGCCAAGTGGTCAACGGTGAGCAAGTGGAAGCGCTTTCGATGAATGGCCGAAATTTCACTTCTTTGGCCGCACTCGTTCCCGGCGCTTCCTCCACACAGCCTTCGCTCAACACTCCGGTGGGCGTCACGTCCAACACCAGCATCGCCTTCAACGGACTGCGCACCAGCCAGAACGTCTGGCGCATGGACGGGCAGGAAGACTACGACCGCGGCTGCGGCGGCTGCATCGCCGTGCTGCCGTCGATGGAAGCGATTGCCGAATTCAAAGTGGAAACCGCCAACTCCGGCGTCGACACCGGCTTCGGCTCAGCCGGCCAGATGAACGTTTCCACCAAGTCCGGATCGCGCGATTTCCACGGCACCGGATGGGAATACGTGCGCAACGACGCGCTCGACGCCAAGAACTTCTTTACGAACCTCAGCGGACAACCCAAACCGCCGCTGCGCTTCAACGTGTTCGGCTACAACATCGGCGGTCCGTTCTTCATTCCGAAACTGTATCCGCGGTCGAAATCGAAGACGTTCTTTTTCTTCAACGAAGAGTGGCGCAAGCTGCGGCAGTCGTCCATCTTCAACGCGCAGACCGCCACCGCGCAGGAACGCCTCGGCGACTTCAGCGATCTCGGCAAAACGATCACGGACCCGCTAACGGGCAAACCGTTCCCGGGCAATAAAATTCCGAGCAACCGCATCGACCCCAACGCGGCCATCCTCGCGGCGCCGAACTTCATCTTTCCGCTGCCCACCAGCGGTCACTTCTTCACCGGCGCCTACAGCGTGCCCACAGATCTGCGCGAAGAGATCGTGCGCGTCGATCACAATTTCAGCGACCGCGAGCAGATGTTCTTCCATTTCATCGAGGAGAGCAATCACCAGGGCTTCACGAACAATCTGTGGTCCGGGAACAGTTTCCCGACTACGACCACGCTACTCGTCAACCAACCGAAGCTCTATCTGGGCCAGTTGACTTCCACCCTCACTCCGCACGTCGTCAACGAGCTTTCGGCCAGCTACACTTATCAACCGCTCGATCTCTCGCTCAATGGCAATTTCCAGCGCCCCTCCAGCCTGAATATTCCGGAGCTGTTCCCCGACAACCGGCAGAACCGTCTTCCGAACCTTACGATATCGGGCGGTTGGAGCATGAACAACGATCTCGCGTCATGGCCCTGGACCAATGCTGCCGAGATCACCATCCTGCGCGATAACATCACCCTCATTAAGGGCTCGCACACGCTCTCGGTCGGCGGCCTGTACATGAACTTTCACAAGCAGCAGGACCTGTTCGGACAGACCAACGGCAACTTCACTTTCAACGGCAGCTATACCGGCGTGGGCTTCGCGGACTTTTTGCTGGGCGACGCGTTCCAATATGTCGAGCTGCAGAATCAGTACTCGCCGAATTACATCACCCACAGCGCGAACCTATATGTCGGCGATAACTGGAAAGCCACCCAAAAGCTGACCATCACGGCGGGCCTCGCCTGGGATGCCTTCCCGCACGCTTTCGAGGAGAAGGACCGCGTAGCGTCGTTCTACCCGAGCCTATGGGATCCATCCAAGGCCGTCAGTCTTGACAATAACGGCCGCATCATTCCGGGCAGCGGCGATCCTTATAACGGCATGGGCCTCGCCGGCAAGAACGGCATCCCGCGCGGTCTGGTCGACAATCACTGGGCTCTGTTCCAACCGCGGCTCGGCCTCGCATGGCGTCCCTTCAGCGATGACACGGTGTTCCGCGCCGGATACGGCCTCTATTACGAACGCATTCAGGGCAACGATATCTATAACGTCGCGCCCAATCCGCCGTTCGTGTCCACCGCGACTATTTTCAATACTTCGCTCAGCAACCCCGGCGGCGGCGGCGCTGCCATCCCGGTATCGACGCTGACCGTCTACGATCCGAACTATCCGGTGCCGCAGGTGCAGCAGTGGAACGCCGGCATCCAGCGCCGTCTATCGGCGGGCGTGGTCGCGAACGTTGCGTACGTGGGGACCAAGGGCACCTATCTTTCCGACACTCGCAATATCAACCAGCCGCTGCCACAGGAGGCCGCGCTGTTTGAGTCCAAACAGATCGCCAACGTGAATCAGGTCCGGCCGTACCCCGGGTACGGCAACATCAACCTGTATTTCAACGGCACCAACTCGAGTTACAACGCGCTGCAGGCGAGCCTGCGAAGCGAGCAGTTCCACGGCTTGACGCTGCAGGCCTCCTATACGTATTCGCATTCGCTTGATTACGCGAGCGGCGACGTGCCCGGCAACTCGCACCAGGACGCGTACAACTGGAAACTCGAACACGCCAGCAGCAGTTTCGATCGTACGCACATGCTGATCCTCAGCTACGTGTACGACATTCCGTTCCTCACCGGACGCGGGTTCCTGCAGCAGGTGTTCGGCAACTGGCAATTCTCCGGTATCAGCTCGTTCGAGACCGGGACGCCGTTGAACATCTCGCTTCCGGGCGATAATGCGTTCATCGGCGGCGCGCCCTACCGGCCGGACCTGGTGCATGACCCCAACACGCACGGCGGCCGCACCGACTGGTTCGACCCCACCGCGTTTGCACAGCC
The DNA here is from genome assembly GCA_025929455.1 of Bryobacteraceae bacterium. The sequence continues at coordinate 5,722 of JAICMB010000130.1, forward strand.
CGCGCTGGGCATGTTCGGCAACGCCGGCCGCAACGTGGTCCGCGCGGCCGGCCTGAACAACACCGACGCTTCGCTGTTCAAGAACTTCCGCGGTGTATTAGGAAGAGAGAGCAGCGGCCTGCAATTCCGGGCGGAGTTTTATAATATCTTCAACCATACGCAGTGGAGCGCGTTTCGCACCAGCTTCGGCTCGTCCGATTTTGGGGCGGCGACGGCGGCACGCGACGCGCGTGATATTCAGCTTGGGTTGAGGCTTTATTTCTGACCGGTTCACAAAGGAAGCGCGGCGACTTACTGCTGCCGCGCTTCTTTGCTGTACAGCGTTACTGGCGCAAGACACCGCGGGTCCGAATGCCGCGGGGATCAAGGCGCTCTCCGCGGGCGATCTGAAAACCGCTCTCTCCGATTTTCAAAAAGCCGCGCGGCTCGATCCCAAAAACGCGGAAGTGCAGTTCAATCTCGCCTTGACGCTCGTGCGGCTGGGCCGTCCGGAGCAGGCCGTCCCGCCCTTGCAGCGCGCCGCGTCGTCCTCTGACGAAGCCCGTTATCTGCTCGGCTCCTGTTACTTCCAACTGCTCGAACACGAAAAGGCCATCGCCGCGCTAAAGGACCTCACTGAAGGCCCGCGCGCCGAGCACGTGCTGTACATGCTGGAAGAGTCAAACCGCATGCTCGGCCATGGAGCGGACGCGCGTGAGGCTTTTCGCCAGCTCAACCGGCGCTTCCCCGACGGGGCGTGGACGCATTACCTGCTGGCCGTAGCGTACGAGAATCAGGCCAATTTCGACAAGGCGATCGAGGAGTACAAGACCGCGCTGGCACGCGATCCCAAGTTGCCGAACGCCGCCTTCGCCGTCGGTTACGTCTACTGGCGTCAGCAGCAATTCGAGGCCGCCAAGCCGTGGCTCAAGAAGCAGCTCGAAACACAGCCCTGCCACGCGCTGGCGATGTTTTATCTAGGACAGATCGCGCGTACCGATCAGGATTCCGCGGCGGCCGCGCGTGAGTTCCGCCGCGCCATCGCGTGCGATGCGACCTCCGCCGAAGCGCACCTGCGCCTCGGCATGACGCTGGCATCCATGAATCAGAATGCGGAAGCGCTGCATGAGCTTCAACGCGCCGCCAAGCTGGCGCCCGAGGACGCTGCCGCGCACTATCGTCTCGCCGTGCTGTACCGCAAACTCGGACGCGCCGAAGAATCGAAGGCCGAGTACGAAGCGGTGCGCCGCATTCAGGCGAAGAACGCTCCTACGTCCGTTGTGAAACGCTAAGCGATGCCGCGGTTCTGTACATTTCTGCTCGCACCGGCGCTGTTCGCGGGAGGCTTTGTGGGGCCGGAGGCGTGCGCACCGTGCCATCGCACCGAATACGACAAACAGATACGATCGCATCACGCGCTCGCACTGCGGCGAATCGCCGAAGTGCCGCAAGCGGTGTGTGCCGCCTGCCCGCACAACCTGAACGCCGCTCTCGAATGGGCCTTCGGCGCCGGCGCACAAGGCATCACGCCCGTCGGCGTCTACCAGGGCCGGTATTTCGAGAACCGCTTCTCGTACTACCCCGCGGCCGGCCGTTTCGATGTGACGTTCGGGCATCCCACGCATGCGGCTCAGTTCGGCATCCTGCTGGATGGCAGAACCATCTCGGAATGTTTCAATTGCCATGCGACAGGCGTGCAGGTCTCATCGACGGGTCCCGACCTCTCCGCCATGCGCGCGGGCATCACGTGCGAGCGCTGCCACGGACCCGGCGCCGCCCACATTGCCGCCGCGAAAGCCGGCGCGCCGGCCGCCGAGATTCGCCGCGCACTTCTCAATCCCGGCCGCCTCCCTGCCGCGGCGGAAGTGCAGATCTGCGGCCAATGCCACCGCTTGCCCGATGCCGATAGCGGCCCTGAACCCGAAATCCAGAACCCGGTCGCGGTGCGCTTCGCGCCCGTCGGCCTGATGGCCAGCCGCTGCTTCCAGTCGAGCAAAACACTGCGCTGCACCACTTGTCACGACCCGCACGACAACGCCCGGCCCCGAAGCGATGTCGCGTACACGACGGCCTGCCTGGGCTGCCACGCGATCCGCGCCAAATGCCCGCACCCCGCAAAAACAGACTGCGTGTCCTGCCACATGCCCCGCGCCGGGCTCGGCCCCTATCTACACTTCACAAATCACCGCATCCAGGTGAACTGATCCTGCCGCGGGCACCCACGCTCGAATTGGGGCGTATTTCGACGGTGCCCGAACAGCCGGACCTGGAGGTCCGCCGCAGGCGTGGACGTCTGCCCCGCAGAGCACCGGAGCCGCAACCAAACCGCACGCGACGGCTTATAGGCCGAGCGTTTTCTGTAGCGGGCGAAGCGGGTCTGGAGACCCGCTGCAGGCCTGGAGGCCTGCCCCACGACGGAATCTGCGCA
>JAICMB010000190.1 GCA_025929455.1 Bryobacteraceae bacterium
GCCGCGACGTCGATCTTGTGCAGCCGCGCCAGCTCCTGCCGTTCAAGCTCGACCGCGGCACGGACACCGGCAAGCAGATCGACTTCGGCTGTGAGTTTCTCGGACAATTCCATCAGCGTGCGCGAGATCTGACCGCCGAGCGAAGAGATCTGCTGCGATACGGAGGCGACCGAAATCCCATCCACCGTTTCCCGCACTTCCGCCGCGTGCCGCTCCGCGGCTTCTAACGTTTTGGCGGTGGCAGTTTCGCGCGCGGCATCCACCTCGCGGCGGACGCTTTCGAACTCCTGCTGCACTTCGGTTCTGCTCGCCCGCGCACGCGCCGGCGCTGCTTTCGTTGTCTTTGCTGGCATGGATGTTACCTGCTACTTTATCCTGTCCTGAGCGACATGGGCGAGCGGGCGAGGGTGGCCGAGGCCACCGGTGTCTCTTGGGTTCCGAGGTCCTCTCGGCCAGCGAGTGTTTTCAGCCGCTCGCACCGCAGGGCAGGCAGCCGGACCGCTTGCCCCACATCGTCTAAATCAGTTCCGCCAACGGGAACGAGCGATGCGCCCGCGATGGCTCCAGATAGTTCTGCCGGTGCGTCGTCACCAGAAACTTCGTAAAGCCCGTGTTCTCGTCCGGCAGATTGTATTTCTTCTGCAGGTCTACGCCGTCCATTTCCTTGCGCATTTTTTCGAATAACTGCGCCGACGGAGCGAACCCGATAAAGTGCACGCCAGGAACCGGAATCGGGCTCACCACCCCACCGGCCTTGAACTCAAACGGATTTTCTACGGTATCGAAGTCTTGCCGCAAAAAGATCACGGTGCCTTTCGGCAGCTTCTCGCCATACGCCGTTACCGTATCCTCCTTGACTCGTGAGTGCAGATGCATCTGGGCGTTATGTCCGACCAGGCCATACTTCTTCGCATCTTCCTCGCGCTGCTCTTCAAAGGTAGAAGTCTCGGGCGCCTGCGAGGGTGACAGCACTTCCGGCGCGTCAACGCGGCGCGCGTCGAACATACGGCGGAGCCGGTCTGTGTGACCCATGTTGTACCAGCCCTCCAGGTCGATTCTGATATGCGAGAGATGCATGATCGTTCCGTGAGCGAAATAGCTGTCCGGAGTCTGATCGGTATAGCCCGGAATGGTCTCGAAGCTGGGCAGAGTGCCTTGCGCAAGGCCGTGCAGGTGGCTGGAGGTAAATCCCATGAACAGCATCGCGCCGGCCGGAATTTTGTCGTACCCCGGGATGCGCAGACGCTCGGCCATCGTGCGCGGCATGCCACGGCCGACGAACCCGCGGCGGACGGTCGTGATATTGAACAGGTCGCCCACATACGCTTCATCCGCGGCCGGAATTCCGTTCAAGGTATATGTGCCGGGTTGAAACATGGCGTTGAGCACGTTGTTAATATGCTCGGCGTAGTCACTCTTGAAGTGAAACGAGATGTCATTCTGCTCTAATACGATATCCGCCGGATCCTTCGGGAACTTAATAGAGTCGATCAGAGCCCAGTCACCGCGCTTGCCGTTATCGGTCGCGCGCGGCATGTGTTTGTCGGTCACCTTCGCCGGAATATATTCCTTAAAGTAAGAAAGGCCATACGCGACCTGGATAAATATTCCGGTCGGATTCAGCGGGTAAACACTCTCGATTTGTTCCAGTGCGGCATGCAGACGCTTCTTCGCGTTTTTCAACGCGTTCGCGTCGCCTTTGGGCACGTTCAGCTTTGCCGTCACGACCGCGTGCCAGAGCGGGACCACCGCCACCGGCACGCCCAGATGATCTTCAAGCGTGACACCGGGCAACTCGTATTGGGTCTTCGGCGGGGCGCACTCAAACCGCCGCGCGTAATTAACCACTCTCGCCCAATCGATCGCGGCATCCATCGCTTTTTCCATCGTTTTGTCCATTGGAGTCTCCTTTTGGTGTGTTGTGATCTCCCTTGTCACCCGGCAACCCCTCTGTACGGATCAATATCCATGCATTGGGCAGGGTTCCAAAAACGCATGTTAGCACCGGACCTCATGCGCCGGTGTTGACGAGTGCACAACGGGTGCGCGGCATAGATATAGATTGTGCTAATTCAATCAAATGCAGTTTCTGCCGGGCGGACCGCCTCGGCCCTGACCCCGTTTCGCAACGGTTGGAGCAAGGGAGCGAAAAACGAAAATTTCAGATGATGTGACCCGTCGCACACTGCTGCGCAACGCCGCGGTCGGGACGGTCGCGCTTGCCTCCGGCGTTGACAATCTTTTGGCGCAGCGTGAGTCGAGGCCTCCGAACGTCGTTTTCATCATGGCTGATGACCTCGGTTATGCTGATGTCTCCTGCTACGGACGCCCCGACATCCATACGCCGAATATCGATTCCCTGGCGACCAAGGGCGTGCGGTTTCTGCAGGCCTACGCCAACTCCGCCGTCTGTTCCGCCACGCGCACGGCGCTCATCACTGGCCGGTATCAGTACCGTTTACCAGTCGGGTTGGAGGAGCCGTTGACCGACCGCCGCGACGTCGGTCTACCGCCAGACCACCCTACCTTGCCATCGTTGTTGAAGAAGGCCGGCTATGCAACGAGCCTTATCGGCAAGTGGCATCTCGGTTCGCTTCCAAAGTTCGGCCCTCTCCAAAGCGGTTACGACCAGTTTTACGGATTCCGCGGCGGCGCCGTCGACTATTACCGGCACGGCACAAACCAGCAAGGCGATTTGTGGGACGGCGATGTTCAGGTGCACCAGATGGGATATCTGACGGATATGCTAGGCAGCCGCGCCGTTGACGTTGTCAATCAATATGCGAAGTCGGGCCGTCCGTTTTTGATGAGTCTGCATTTCAACGCGCCGCACTGGCCGTGGGAAGCGCCTGGCGATGAAGCCGAGTCGAACCGCCTTCTCCGGTCAGGGGGCGGCCTGTTCGATTTCGACGGCGGAACGCAGAAGACGTATCGGCGCATGATCCAGGAAATGGACCTCCAGATAGGCCGTGTTCTCGAAGCATTGCGCACAAATAATTTGGCGGAAAACACCATTGTCATTTTCACCAGCGACAACGGCGGAGAACGATTCGCGGATACCTGGCCGTTCACCGGACGCAAGACGGAGCTGCTGGAAGGAGGACTACGCATCCCGGCAATCGTCTCCTGGCCGGCGCGAATTCCGCTAGGTCGAACGACCGATCAAGTGGCAATCAGCATGGACTGGATGCCCACGCTATTGGCGGCCGCGGGCGCCTCATCCGATCCGGGTTTCCCTTCCGATGGCATCAGCCTGCTGCCGGTGCTGACGGAGAATGCTGCGCCGGTCTCGCGCAAGCTGTTCTGGCGCTATAAGGCGAATGCGCAGCGCGCAGCGCGGGACGGCGACTACAAGTATCTGAAGATCCTCGAGAACACGTTTCTCTTTAATGTCATTGAAGATCCGATGGAGCGCGCCAACCTGAAGGAGCGCCACAGGGATATTTACGACCGTATAATCGCGGAGTGGTTCGAATGGAACGCGACTATGCTACCCGAGGTCGAGGAAAGTGTCACCAACAGCTTCACCGGTGACCGTCTTGCGGACCACATCGGCGCGCGGAGCGCGAGCGGCGAGGCGGACAATCCCGTGCGGTCGAAAGCGCCTCCGGCAAAGCACCCGTGAAGCAGCGGCTGCAGACGGTACTTCCAGATTCGCGCCGCAAAAAACAAGCCGAGCAAGTCGCCATTTCTATGTCGCGCATCCCTGCGCAACAGGCATCGCTGTGCACGTCATCAAGTAACGTACCCTGGAGCTTATGCCATTCAGTCTGGATGGACGTGTCGCGCTGGTGACGGGCGGCGCGAGCGGCATCGGAGAAGCCGTATCGCGCGTGTTCGCCGGCGCCGGGGCGCGCGTTTTGATCGCCGATGTGGATGGGGCACGGGCGGAGAAACTGGCGGGCGAACTGCCCGGCGCGCAAGCGCGCATCTGTGACATCACCGACGAAACCGCGGTCAGCCGACTGTTCGAGGGCACCGAAAACCTGGACATTCTGGTGAACAATGCCGGGATCGGTCTGGTAGGCGGCATTGACGAAACCAGCCTAAGTGATTTTCAGCGCGTTTTCCGCGTCAATGTAGAGGGAATGTTCCTCGTGACGCGGAGCGCTATGCCGCACTTGATCGCCTCGCACGGTAACATTGTAAATATCGGATCCGTTGCAGGGCTGATCGGGGTCAAAAAGCGGTATGCATACTGCGCGACCAAGGGCGCCGTGGTCGCCATGACACGGCAACTGGCGGTGGATTATCCCTCGCAAATCCGTGTGAACTGTATTTGTCCCGGTACTGTCGATACACCGTTCGTAGAGGCGTATCTGGAGAAATATCATAAGCACGAGAAAGAAAAAATGCGCACGGAGCTGAACGCCAGGCAGCCGGTAGGGCGGCTCGGAAAACCCGAGGAGATCGCGTGGATGGCGCTCTACCTGGCCTCGGGCGAGGCTGCGTTCGTAAACGGATCGGTGATCACGATTGATGGCGGATGGACTGCAGCTTGACCCTGAATGTGCCGATAACACATAATGTTAGGAACTTCGTTGCAATCGGAATCGCCGTTCTCCTGACCGCGCCGGGCAAAGTCCCCGGGCGGGTGGTAAGTAACCGAAACCGGCAATATGCCGGTACGGGCGGCCCTTTGGCCGGAAATTGGGGTGGATTTACAGCCGCCCATTTGCAGGAACGAGATGCACCTTCAGAGACTTAGCCGCTATATATCGTTTTTAGCCTTGCTCGTTTTCGTAGGGCTGACGTTTGCGGGCGCGCCCGGCTTCGCCGCTACCGCGAAGCACCGCCGCAAGGCACACAAAACAACACAACAGAAACCCAGCACGACCCACGCACGCCGGACGAGGGCGCGCCTCCGGGCGCATCACCCCGTCACCCACATGTCGCGCCTGCGGCATCGGTATGTAAGCCCGTGGACAACCCCGACGTTTGCCGATTCAACCGTCGGAGATTCCGTTGAGGGCGAGGACCTGGTTGTCCGCCGTGCCGCCGTGCAGGCGTTAGGACCTTATAACGGGAGCGTGGTGGTCGTCGATCCGGCAACCGGCCGGATCCTAACCGTTGTAAATCAGAAACTTGCGTTCCAAAGCGGATTTGAGCCCTGCTCGACCGTTAAGCTGTCCGTTGCGCTCGCCGGGCTGAGTGAAGGCGTGATCGACCGCAACACGCTGCTGCAAGCGGGCATGCGCCGCGGCATGACGCTGACCGAGGCAATCGCGCACTCGAACAACTATTTTTTCGCGACTGTCGGCACCAAGCTCGGTTTCGATAAGGTCCAGCAGTACCAGAAGCTATTCGGGCTCGGCGAAAAAGCCACTTCCGATGCGTCCGAACAGGCGGGCACGCTTCCGGACGAACCGCCCAAGAGCGGCGTCGGCATGATGACGAGCTTCGGCGAAGGCATTTACCAGAGCCCACTACAGTTGGCCAGCCTGGTGACGGCGATTGCGAACGGCGGGACGATGTACGTCCTGCAGCGGCCGCACTCGCAGGAAGAGGCTGAGCACCTTACGCCCAAGGTAAAGCGGCAGCTTGATATCAGCGATCTGATCCCAGAAATGAAACCCGGCATGATGGGCGCCGTTGAGTACGGTACCGCGCGGCGGGCAAATTTCAATCCGGACGAGCCGATTTACGGCAAAACCGGCACCTGTACGGACCTGCGCTCGCCCACGCACCTGGGATGGTTCGGTTCGTTTAACGAAGTGGGCAAGCACAAGCTCGCCGTCGTCGTGCTGTTGACCGGAGGCCGTCCTGTGAACGGACCTGTGGCGGCCGGCGTCGCGGGCGCGGTTTACCGTAACCTGGCGGCCGAGAACTACTTCGGCGCGCCCGCAACCCCGCTGGCGCTGATTTCTGCGCCGTCCTGTTGCGCCGCGCCGCTAACCCCGCGCTAAGACATTTCGCGCCCTCGCTGACAGGACCGAGCGTCAGCGAGGGTGCGGCTCAAACTTTCGTCAACAATTCCTGCCACCTGCGGCCGTTCCCGTTCGTATTATGCGATGAGTGGGAACGCTGAGGACCGTCTACCGCGCCGGGCATGGGGATGAGTCCGCGTTCCGCCAAATCGTGGAGCGGCATCAGGGCATGGTCTACAGCATCGCTTGGAATTACCTGCACAACCGCCCGTTTGCGGAGGAGGTCGCGCAGGAGGTGTTCTTCAGCCTCTACCGCCACTTAGGGTCGATCGAGTCGGACGCCCACCTGGTGCAATGGCTGCGGCGGGCCACGGCCAACCGGGCCATTGACGAGGGCCGCCGCCTCCGCATCCGGCCGCGCGTCGGGCTGGAGGATGCGCCGGAGCCGTCGGTGCGTGCAGAGGGACGGGACGTCATGCTTGCGCGGCTGGTGCAACGCTCGATAGCGGGCCTGCCCGAGCGTGCGCGCATGTTGGTGCTGCTGCGCTATCAGGAAGAAATGGACCCCGCCGAGATCGCGGAGACGCTCGGCATGCCGGTCGGCACTGTCAAGAGCAGTCTGCACCGCGCGCTCGGCGTGCTGCGCGCCCGGCTCGAGCGGGCGGCGAAAGC
>JAICMB010000703.1 GCA_025929455.1 Bryobacteraceae bacterium
GCCGATCAATCGCGGCAGCAGCCACGCCATGCCGTATTCGGCGATGAGCCCGCGCCGCGCGAACGCCGTTCCGAAGCGCGCCGCCTCCGACGCGAACCGCATATCGCAATAGAGCGACAGAACGAAGCCAAGTCCGACCGCCGGCCCGTTCACCGCGGCGATGACCGGCTTAGCGATGGCTGGGAAATACGAGTAGCGCTTCTGAAAATCGAGCCGCACACTCGCGCGGTGCGTCTCCGCGTCTGCATTCTTCAGGGCATGATCGTCGGCCGGAACGCCGTCACTCGCGATGCCGCTCAGCAGCGACATATCCGCACCCGCGCAGAACCCGCGGCCTGCCCCGGTGAGGATGATCACGCGCACGCTGCCGTCGGTTTCGGCCCGTGTCATGGCCTCGCGCACTTCGCGCTCCATGGTCGCGGTCCACGCGTTGAGCTTGTCCGGCCGGCTCAGCGTTACAGTGGCGACGCGGTCGGCGACATCGTACACGATCTCCTCGTAGGACATCGGCTCGGATTATAACAACGCCGCCGCTTTTTCGACGAGACTGCGCGCGCGCTCGTCGAAGTGGCGGAACCGCTCGTCCTGCGTCTGCCCGCGATGAAAGCGCGCGTAAATCTGCTGCAGCACGACCGCGAGTTTGAACATGGCGAACACTTCGTAATACCGCATGCCGCTCACGTCCCTGCGCGTCTTCTTCGCGTAACGAGTGAGAATCTGCTCGCGCGTGAACCAGCCGGGTTGCGTGGTCAACGCGGCTTGACCCTGCAGACCGGGCGAATGCAGCCAGTAGCAAAGCAGCAGGCCGACATCTACCAGCGGATCGCCCACGGTCGCCATCTCCCAATCGAGTACCGCCGCGATGTGCCCCGGATCGCTCTCTTCCAACATCACGTTGTCGAGTTTGAAATCGTTGTGCACCAGCGTGGCCGCGGGCGATGGCGGCAGCTTGGTGGTCAGCCAGTGCACCAACGCGTCCATGCCCGGCAGTTCCGCCGTCTTCGCGCGTTGCCAGCGTTCCGCCCATCCGTGCACCTGCCGCTCCAGAAAACCCTGCGGTTTGCCCAGCCCCGCAACCCCGCTCGCTTCGATGTCGATCGTATGCAATCGCGCCAGGCAATCTACGATGGCGCGGCTGATGCGCTGCCGTACTCCGGGGACGCCTCGAAGCTGCCACGGCTCTGCATCTCGAACAATGAAGCCGCGCCGCCGTTCCATCACAAAGAACACCGCTCCCGCGATCGCCGTGTCTGTGCACAACAGCAACGGCTTCGGCGCGGGCGGGAATAACGGATGCACGGCATCGAGCACCGCGAACTCGCGCGACATGTCGTGCGCCTTCGCGGGCACCGGACCTAGAGGAGGGCGCCGCAGCACGTATTCGCCGCCGGAGGTTCGAATCAGGTACGTGAGATTGGAATGGCCGCCGCGAAACTGCTCGATCGCGATGCCATGTTCCGCTCCCGGCAGCCGTTCGCGCAGAAACTGCGCGAGCGCCTCAACGTTTAACTCCTCGCCGCTGCGCACCGCCCCGGCATCCGCGCCCATTACCGCCATCATACTCGCGGTGTGTAATGAAATACGCGTCTCGCCGTGCGGTAAGCTTTCCGCCGTGCTGTAAGTCGATTCCCTGTCTAGATTTACGGCTTTAAACCGCGGCATTTCTGCGTGCTGGGCAAACGCCGTTCGATTTATAGTGAAGATGCGAACGGTTGTCGCCCGCGGCCGCTGTCCCGTTTTCGACGCCGGTTACGCTTCTCCCATCAAGGAGTTCCTATGAGCGCTTTACCTCACAACGTCGCTCTCGTTACCGAGAGCAAATCGGTACCGTTTTCGGACCTTACAGATGTTGCCGCGGCTTTACAAAAACAGGCCACGCGCGATTTCGGTCCACTTTGGAAAATTTCCGCCAGCGTCGGCGCGTTCGCCAAGCTTGAGGACGTTCCGGTGGACTACTGGCCTGTCATTCTTATGGACAACATCAAGTCGCCGGGCGCGGCGGGCTATCACACGGACAAAAATGGTCAGCCGTACGCGCTTGTACAAGTGGACGATACCTGGCCGCTGACGGTGAGCCACGAGACCCTCGAGATGCTTGCCGATCCGTTCGGCAATCGCGTGCTGGCAGGCGCGCCGCCGGTACAGGCTCCGGCGGAAATACGGAAGATTCACCGCGTCGTGTATCTGGTTGAGGTGTGCGATCCCTGCGAGGACGGCACCTTTGCATATGACGTCAACGGCGTCACGGTGTCCGATTTCATCACGCACCACTATTACGATCCGCACCGCAGCAGCGGCGCGCGCTACAGC
>JAICMB010000762.1 GCA_025929455.1 Bryobacteraceae bacterium
CGTGGGGCGCAGCACGAGATCGGCGCTTTCCATGTAGAGTTCTTCGCCTGTAGCCTCATCGAGAAAGAAGTTCGCCGTGATGCCGTGCTCTGCTGGAAAGCACCCGCAGCAGACGCTCGCGTTATTCGCGTTCGTCACCGAAGGCCTCACGCCCTTCACCGTTCGCCGGAGACCTTTGCGACCCCATGCGTTCAGCACCGGCATGGAACTCGCGGCGACGTAATCTTCGCCGAGGCCATCGACGAAAAAGACGAACGTGCGCTGTGGGCGTGCTGGAAGAAAGGCTGCCGCGGCAGCGCTTTCGAAGAACTGGCGGCGATTCACTTACGCCAGCGCTTTTCCGTAAAGCACCAGCAGGCGGCTCCAGGCCTTCTCAGCCAGCGCCTCGTTATACACGCCCGAATCCGGAGGACACCAGCCGTGCGCCGAGCCTTCGTACACTTCGATTTCGGCCGGCAGGTTCGCTTTCTCGAACGTTTCCTTCAAGACCGTTTTGTCGTTGGGGGAGCGCTTGTCATCGTTTGCGGCAATCGCGATCAGAAACTGCGCTTTGCTCTTCGCGGCTTGAAGATGCGGGCTGTCCGGCTTGTCCGTCACCAGGCCGCCGCCATGAAATGACGCCACTGCTCCCACGCGGTCCGGCACCGCGGCCGCGGTGCGAAACGCGATCGGCCCACCCATGCAATAACCTTGTGTGCCGACCTTCCGGTTTTTCGCAACGGAGGGTTGCTTGTCCAGCCACGCGATGAATGCTTTCGCATCCGTCATGTGCGTGGTCTCGTTCAGACCCTGTGCGAGCGACCGCACCTCCGCAATTGGCGTGGCGGCGCCTTGTTCCGCAGTAGGCGCTTTCTTCACGCGGTAAAACGGATTCACCACCAGCACTGAATAGCCCGATTCAGCCAGCCGTTTGCCCATCTTGCGGAACGCGGGCCGCAGCCCGAAGATATCCGGCCACACGAGAACGCCCGGAGCCGTACCGCTCGCCGGATGCGCGAAGTAGCAATCGGCAGTGCCGTCCGGCGTGGTCACATCGACTTCCGATTCGCTGACTGCGACGGCATTCGCCACCTTCGGCAGCATCATCGCCACTCCCGCTCCCAGCATAATGCCGAACTGCTTGCGGGTTACCAGACCGAGGCGTTCGTACTCTTTCCGGTCCTGCTCAAAATGATCCTGATCACACATAGATGCTCCTCTCGACGGCTCTCGCTCGCAGCGGAGCGCGCGTATCGCGGATATTCTATACCGGACTCGCCGCGCGGTCCGGGCTCACCCCGATTGATCCGGGTCTAATCAGCCCCTCCCGCTCACGCCGGAACAACTCTCGCGATCCCGGCGTCTACCCCAGCGAAACACAACACGCAGGCTCGCTCGCAACCGGCCGGAATCGGGCGCCTTGAGAGGACAAACAGAATGTTCGAACAGACGTTCGTCAACTCGCAGGCGCGCACTCGAAAACCGTGGACGGTCGGGGTGTCGCTCGCTATTCAATCGCTGGTGGTTGTTGCCGCGCTTCTGGCGCCGCTTCTGCATATCGCCCGGCTCGAATCACCGCCGCGCGACCTGCCCGTCTTTGTAATGCTGAAGCCCGTCACTGAACTGCGGCCCGCTCCTCACAACGTCAGTGCGGCAAAAAGCGCGCCGCGCGTATTCCGCAATCCGGTGACGCCGCCTGCACGCGTTCCCGATCGCATCGTCATGATGGCGGATGCGCCGGAGCCGTCGACGCTCGAGTGGGCGGGCAACCCTGGCGCGCTTTCGAACCCGGCATTTGTGCCCGGTCTGGGCCTGAACGTCATCTCGCAACCGCCGCCAAAAGCTCCGGCGACAAAAACGGACAATCGCGCAGCCCCGCGTCAGCCGGTGCGCGTTTCGAGTGGAGTTCAGCAGGCGAATCTCATCTATGCGCCGAAGCCCTTCTACCCGCAACTCGCAAAAACGGCGCGCGTACAGGGTACGATCGAATTGCAGGCGATCATTGCGGTCGACGGGTCGATCAAAAA
>JAICMB010000377.1 GCA_025929455.1 Bryobacteraceae bacterium
AACCCAGTGAACCGGGCGGTACTCGCTTGCGTGGCCTGCGGGCTGCTCCTCGCCACAGATACCGCGTTTACCCAGGATTCCTCCACCATCCGCGTAAACGTGCGGCTGGTGCGGCTACTGGTCACCGTCCGTGATGCGGCAGGCGCGTTGATCGGATCGCTAAACAAAGCCAACTTCACAGTCTACGACAACGGCGTAAAACAGAATATCGCCGTGTTCGAGCATCACACCGATCAGCCGCTCTCGGTCGCGGTACTGATCGACACCAGCGCATCCACCGGGATCGACATCAAATACGAGCTGGATTCCGTGGCCCGGTTCTTCCGTGCAGTGTTTCGCGAAGGCAATGCGCGCGACGCCGTGGCGCTGTACAGCTTCAACTGGCAAGTGCGCTTGCAGAGCGGCTTCACACGGCACATCGACCGGCTGGTGCGCGGTCTGCACGGCCTGCGCTCGGAGGGCGGCACGTCCATGTACGATGCTATTTGGCTCGCGGCGGGCGATCTGGAAGACCGTGACGGCCGTCACGTGCTGGTGATCGTCACCGACGGGGGCGATACCACCAGCAACCGCAATTTCCATCAGGCGCTCCAGGCCGCGCAGATGTCCGATGCGGTGATCTATCCCGTTCTCGTAATGCCCATCACCAATGACGCTGGTCGCAACATTGGCGGCGAGAACGCACTCGCCATGTTGGCATCCGGCACCGGCGGGCAGGTGTTCACGCCGCAGGCCGGCCCCGCACTCGACCGCGCCTTCGACACCATTCTGCAGGCCCTGCGCACGCAATATCTCATCGGCTTTTATCCGCAGGACGTGCCGCCTGGTAAGACGCGGTATCACACTCTGCGCGTCGACGTGGACCGCCCCGGTTTGCGGGTGATTACGCGCAACGGCTACTATGGAGAATCCGCAGGAACCGAACGCTAGCGTGCAGCCCAACGGGACCAAATCCAAAAAGCCGCCGGAGCAGACCTTCGAGGAAACGAAGTATCTGCGCCATCTGGCCGATAATGCCATTCCTGTTTGCGTTCGTTTGAGCACTAACGAAGAGTTCTCGGGCACGATCGAGTTTTTCGACAGCACGTTTCTGCGTCTGACCCGGCCCGACGGGCCGAACCTGTTTCTGTACAAGCACGACATCAAGTATTTGTACGAGCTGCCGTAACGGAACCCCCAACCGTCAGGGAGGGAGAACATCTCGAATAACGTGTCCCACCTCGAAACGAGTGTCGCCATTGCGCGCGAGGCCGGCGAGCTCCTGCGCGAATATTACCGCCGCCGCGTACAGTTTGAGCTGAAAGGCGAGTTCGATCTGGTGACGGAGGCGGATCGCGCCTCCGAGAGGCTCATCACAGCGCGGCTCCGCAAAGAGTTTCCGGACCATTCGATCGTCGCCGAAGAAGGCCACTCGCACGAAGGCGCTTCGGAATACCGCTGGTATGTCGACCCGCTCGATGGCACCACGAATTTCGCGCACGGCTTTCCGGTGTTCAATGTGACAATGGCGCTCGAACGTGCAGGCGAGCTCGTCGCCGGCGTAGTCTACGATCCTACACGCGAGGAACTGTTCACGGCCGAGCGCGGCGCTGGAGCTTTTCTCAACGGCGAGCGCATTTCCGTTTCAAACGCCGCGTCCGTGGAAGTGAGCCTCGTCGCGACCGGATTTCCGAGCCGCCGCCGTCATCGCGACGTGAATATTCATTTTTATTACCAGCTCGGAATGATATCGCACGGCGTGCGTAGGGCCGGCGCGGCCGCGCTCGATTTTGCATACGTGGCGTGCGGAAGGCTGGACGCGTTCTGGGAATTTGCACTTAATCCCTGGGATATGGCAGCGGGAATTTTATTGGTACGCGAGGCGGGCGGAATCTGTTCGGATATGAAAGGCGCGGCTCCGGACCTGCGGGGCCCGCACGTTCTGGCGGATAATGGCCAGATTCATGAAGAACTCGCCGGAATATTCGAAGGAATTTTTCGCGGTGAATACCGGTATCCGATGCCCGCGGTGCGGGGCTGATCCGCGCGGTGGGCGCCACGCCATCACAGCTTTCCGCGTGCCTGCGAGAGTGTTGTGCATGGATTCGCGCGGAAAGCGCTTGACGAATCCCTTGAGCCAGCCGAGTCCGAACGGCAGCTCGCGCGATAGCGAAATAGCGCGCATTTGAGCGTACACGCCGTCCGGCGCGGGGGTGAAACGCCAGTACGAATTGAGCGCCCAGAGCACGCCCAGATCGTCCCCGGGAGACCGCTCCACCGTCATCGAGCGGTCTGGATCCTTTACCTGCGCGATGCGCGTCGAACGCGATACTACGGCCAGACTGCCGCTTGCCAAGTCCGTGTAATCTACCCGATAATTCACGTTAAGAACTACAGTTATAAATTCTTTTTTGTACAATCGAAGGGAAATATCGTATTGGGAGCCGCGGTGATCCAGAAGCTTCGATTCGATTACTTCAGGGCCGTAGTAGTTCTTATACGCGGCGTAATTCTGCATGACGGCGCGCACGGCTTCGATCGTCGCGCCCGGAATAAAGGTGCATCCTAGCCAGTCCTGGACCATCCCGCCGCGGATGCTATCCTTTCCGCCCCCGGCCGCCGGGACGACCACGGTACCGCCGTTCCGCAGTTTGGCACGCTCGTCCGGATGCGCGCTCAACCAGTCGGGCACATGGTCCGGCATGCGCGCCTCCGCGGCGTGCACATATTGTTCGAAGTCCGCGCGTGTTTCAGGAGTCAGCGCCGCGGCAGCGAGCGTGCCACAGCAAAATAATAAAAATAACGGAGCACGCCGCCACACCCCCATAGAGTACAAGACGCGCCGTGGCTTTCACGCGATACAACGCGTGGCGCCCCGAGCGGAGAGGAATGGGACCCGATGCCCGCACCCCGGCGGATCCTGATTCGCGGCGCGCGGCAGTTGCTGACGCTGCACGGACCGCCCGGCCCACGGCGCGGACGCGATCTCGGCGAACTCGGCATCGTGCAGGATGGCGCGGTTCTGATCGTCGACGGCGTAATCCAGGAGGTGGGGCCCAGCCGACGCGTGGAGGCGCTCGCGGCCGCTCGCGACGCCGCGGAAATCAACGCCGCAGGACGTGTGGTTATGCCGGCGTTCGTGGATTGTCACACGCACCTCATCGCACCCACGCGGGCAGCGGAAATGGCCGAGAACGCGCGTTCGCCCGAAGGCATCACCGCCGCGACCGCTTCGCGAGCGTTGCGCGAAGCTACCGCGAAGTCTATCGAGGCGATGGCCATGAGCGCTATTGAAGACGCCGTGCGGCTCGGCACCACCACGCTCGAAGCCAAATCGGGTTTCGGCGTAGACGAAGCCGGCGAACTGAAAATTTTGCGCGTACATGGCGTGATCGCGGAGCGCACCATCAACCTGGTCTCCACCGTCATGGGCACGCGCTGGGCGATGCCCGATCCGGACGCATACATCGCCTGGATGTGCCTGGAGATGCTGCCGCTGGTACGCAAACGGCGGCTCGCTGAATTTGCCGACATCTATTGTGAGCAGGGCGTATTTTCCATCGCGCAGGCGCGCCGCTATCTGGCTACCGCGCGGCAGCTCGGCCTGGTTCCGAAGATGCACGCCGGGCAGTATTCCAATATCGGCGGTGCGCAGCTGGCCGTCGAGGTGGACGCAGCCAGCGTCGATCATTTGGTCTACGCGGACGTAAACGACGCCGATGTGGTCGCTTCATCGGGCACCATGGCGACGCTGCTGCCCGGACCTCCGTTCTACATGGCGACCTCGCGTTATCCGCCCGCGCGCATGCTCATCGACCGCGGCGCGGCCGTGGCGCTCGCATCCAATTACAATCCGCAGACCTGCCCGTCGCAGAACATGCAAATGATGATCGCGCTCGCCTGCCGTAAAATGCGGATGACACCTGCCGAAGCCGTTTCGGCCGCCACCATCAACGGCGCGCACGCGCTGCGGCGCGCCTCGCGCGTCGGCTCCCTCGAAGCGGGCAAGGACGCCGATATTCTCGTCCTGTCCGTGCCGGACTATCGCGACGTCCCGTATCATTTCGGTGTGAGCACGGTGGACATGACCATGCACCGCGGCGAAATCATTTTCCAACGGTCGAGCGTGCGATGGCCGGGGCTTTGATCGAAGCCGTCCCAAATTTTTCCGAAGGGCGCGAGGCCGCCAAGGTCGACGCGATTGCCGCGGCCGCCGCATCCGTGCGGCGCGTTTGCATCCTGCGGACGGAGATGGACCCGGATCACAACCGCTCGGTTATCACGTTTGCAGGTCCA
>JAICMB010000491.1 GCA_025929455.1 Bryobacteraceae bacterium
GCGACGCGGATCAAACTGTAAAACAAACACCAGTGGATATGTTTTGGGCCGATCCTGATAAGGCGGCAGAATGCCCGGCTCCGCTCCCGGCAGCGCTACGCCGCTAAGGAAATCATCGCGGTCCGTGTGCAGCACGTAATACCCGCCATCGCGCGCAACCCACTCCGGTCCCGGCCGCCCATGTCCAGGTGCGGGCCACATGTACTCCATATCCGGCGTGAACCGGAACGTGAGCTTCAGTGGCCGTATGGCCGCGATTTCAAAGAACACCACCGCGCCGGCCTCGCCAGCACTCCCGCGCGCCGCGAACATGTGCTGCTTCACCGTGAACGCCGCGTGCGCGTACGTGATCGTCGTCCGTCCCGGATTCACGTCGATGCGCGCCGCCAGCGGCTGCAAATCGATCGGCACCGGATAGTTCGCCAGTTCCGCTTCGATACGGAAATTGCTGAGCACCTTCACCGGCCAGTGCCACAACTCGAACGTGCCGTCCTGCTGACCCAGCACCGCGCCGCGTTCCCCCGCGACGGTAAATGGCTTCTCGGCCTGTGCAGGGTGATGCAGTTCGATGTCGCTTGCCGGTAACGGAAATCGCGCCGCGGGCGTGAGCGCGGCATGCGCAGCGAGCACGCTCGCACACCACAACGGAACGTATGCTTTCATTTCTTCACGCGCGTCACCGTGCCCGAACTCATCCCGGTCCAGTGCCGGCCGCCGTCGCTTGAAAACTCCACGCGATACGTATACGAATCCGGTCCCGCAAAAACATTCAACGTACGCAGCACTTCTTTGCTGTCTTCACGCGCCTCGCCGCCGTACATCCAGGTATCGCCGTCGATTTTCAGCGGCGCTCCGAACGCGCGCCCGCCGGCCACGGAAACGCCGTGAAAATCGAGCGCGTGCGACGCCGGATCATATCCATAGATGGACATCGCGTGTTGCGGCCCTTCCGGCGTCGTGACGTTCTGATCGCACGTGACGAAATACTGCATCGCCGACCAGCGGCACACGGTCGCCGCGTTCTGCGCGCCCGCGTGACTGTACTTCGTTTCGCGCGATTGCTCTTCGCCGACCGGGCGCCTACCAACCAGCCGATATCGCCCGCGCGCTCCGCCGCCACCGCGGCCGCGCACCAAATAAGCTGCCGCATATCGAAACGATTGTAGTCGATAGCGGCCACCGCATTCGCGTATAATCGTCCTTCGCATCTACCATGCTCAAGACCATCGCTACCCTAACGTTTATGCTGGGCTTCGCGCTTCAGGCGCAGCAGCTTCATGTGATCGCGTTCGGCGCGCATCCCGACGATTGCGACCTCGGCGCGGCGGGAACCGCGGCCCGCTTCGCCGCACTTGGCGCTAAAGTGAAATTCGTTTCCATCACCAACGGCGACGCCGGTCACCAAACCATGGGCGGAGGCGAACTAGCACGCCGCCGCAAAGCTGAGGCCGAGGAATCCGCGCGCCGCCTCGGCATCGCTTACGAAGTGCTCGGCAACCACGACGGAGAACTGCTGCCGACGCTCGAAGTCCGGCGCCAGGTTATCCGGCTCATTCGCGAGTGGAACGCCGATATCGTGATCTCGCCGCGGCCCAACGATTATCATCCCGACCACCGCTACACTGGCGTGCTGGTGCAGGACGCGGCGTACATGGTCGTGGTCCCCAACATCGTTCCCGAAGTCCCGCCGCTGCGCAAGAATCCGGTCTTCGTTTATTACCAGGACCACTTCCAGCGCCCCAATCCCTTTCGGCCCGACATTGCCATCTCGATCGATGACGTCTACGACAAGAAGATCGACGCGCTGGATGCGCACGTTTCGCAAGTGTACGAATGGCTGCCCTGGGTTGCCGGCAATCTCGACCAGGTGCCGCACGATCCCGTCGAGCGCAAGCGCTGGTTATCCGAACAGCGCCAGAAGCGCGAGATCACGCCCGCCATTCGCGCGTCGCTTGTGAAATGGTACGGCCCCGAGCGCGGCAATGCCATTCGCCACGCCGAAGCGTTCGAGATCTGCGAGTACGGGCGGCAACCGAACGAAGCCCAACTGCACCGGCTCTTCCCGATGCTCGGCAAGTAGTTCCGCTATCGCGAAACTCTGCGGCGGCGAGTCGCAATCACGACCGCCGCCAAACCTAAACCGGTAAGCAGCGCCGTCGTGGGCTCGGGCACGCCCGAAGCGGTAGCTGGTCCCGCGGCGATCAACAGAGACGTGTCGCCCTGGGTGAAGCTCATGTCCAACGTATGGAATGCGTCTGCCAACGCGGCAAGCTGTTGCGAACGCGAATCGGCAAAAACATCGATCGTGGACTGCACGAAGAAGTTGTCGCCCGGGTTGACCGTGAACGTAACATCACCGGTCAGGTGCACCGGGCTCACGTGCCCGTTGATGTCCCCATCCCCGTTAACGTGATCGAACGTGAAGCCCAACGTAGGTTCAACCTCCTGGCCCGGTTGGAAGCCATTCCCGAAAACCGTGAAGCCGCCGGCGATTTCCGTCAGGATCCCGCCCGCGATGTTTCCATTGACGTTGTAGTCGATCGTGTAGGTCGCCGGCGCCGTTCCTGTGTACGTGTACATCTGAGTGGCGCGGGCAACAGCGGTGGTCTGATAAAAGAACGTCGATGGCGACACAACGTTGATGTCCGCGCTGACAAGTGCTGCCAGGTGAGGCAGCGAATTCGGTCCCGTGAAGATTGCGAGGGCGTCGGCGGTGGCCAGGCCGCCAAAGGAGAAGTCGACCTTAGCGAGCTGCTGCCCGAAGCCTCCATCGCTCAGATTCGAAAGCTCCGTGACGGGATTGGGACAGGTACCGCACGTGATCTCAAACTGCCGGGCGCGCTCGCTGGCCTCCGTACTCCAGAGTACGGATGCGCGCAACGCACACGGCGTCGCCAGGCCGGCGACAAAGCCAAGCACGATGGCCTCCGCTAAGTATTTCTGAATCGTTTTCGCACTAACTGTATTCAGCACCACTGTTTCCTCCATGCCGCGGATGGCGGCCAACTAATACATAGGAAATTCGAGGAGAAAACGGCTCATTTGTCGAACATTTAATGCGATGTTCCGGCTGCCGACAAGCGGAGTTTCCGCAATCGCGCAACCGACGCGTGCGCCGGCCCGTATGAGTGCCGGAACAACTGCTCCGCTCCATTCAGGTCAATGAGCCCCTCGGGAAGACGTCCCGCCGCCAGCAGTGCAGAACCGCGGATCTCCAACACGGATGCGTATCCGGCCGCGCTCGGGTCCAGAGTCTCGGCGAGGATTTCCTTTGCGCGATCGGCGCTCGCCAGCGCTGAGCGGGCTCGCCCAGCGCGCAACTGCAGGCGCGCAAGACGAAGCAGATCGACTCCTACCACGCGAGCGTGGGTTCCGAATAGCGCCGCCGCATCCGCGGTCGCACGGCTGGTCTCGTCTATCGCGGAGTCGAGTTCGCCGTTCGCGGCCAGCGCTTGCGCCACC
>JAICMB010000171.1 GCA_025929455.1 Bryobacteraceae bacterium
GGCGCTCGCGCGCTGTCTTCATAACCTCGCCAGTGTTATAAAGGCGCCAGCGGACTATGACCGTGCGCGCGCGGCGTTGAGCGAGGCCGCGTTGATATTCGAGGAGCTCGGCGATCGTACCGGTAGCGCCTGGACTTTGGATCAGCAGGGCGATATCGCGCGCGCGCAGGGCCACATCGCCGCGGCACGCGCGCTATACCAGCGCGCACTGGCGACATTCCGGGAAACCGGTGACCCATGGGGCTCTGCTCGCTGCCTGACCGACCTGGCGTATATGGATTACGCCGAGGGAAACCATGTCGCGGGACGAAAAGCATTTCGCGAAGCTTTGGAACTCTTCGCGGGCCTGGGACACCGGCGCGGTGTCGCGCGAGCTCTGGAGGGCTGCGCCTGCATGGCCGTACATGATGGAGATGCCGCGCGCGCGCTCAAGCTGGCCGCCGCGGCGGCACGCTTGCGGCAGTCCATCAGTGCGCGCTTACACCAGGCGGAGCAATTGCAGCTCGATCAGGCGCTCCTGCCGGCATGGCATGCGCTCAGCGAAGCGGATGGAAAGCGTGCGTGGGACGAAGGGTCCGCCATGGACCTCGAAAACGCGATTGAATGCTCATTCGGAGCCCAGGCGCCCGCTATTTGAAAGATTCGGGGTCGATCAGACGCCGTACCGCCGCAACACGATCCGCCGGTATGCCGGTGCGGCGGGCATGCTCGCGAACGCAGTCCTCGTCCGGGGCCAAATAGAGACAGTAGACCTTATCTTCAGTGACGTAGCTATGTAGCCACTGGATTTGCGGGCCCATGTGCTCCAATTCTTGCAAAGAGCGCAACGATATCTCCCGGATCTGGACATCCGACAATGATCCAGCGCCGGGCACATTGCGTTCAATAACGAACTGCGGCACGATCAAAACTTTATCACCAAAGCGGCCGGATTGCATTCAGCCGGGGCGTCATCCCGCCGTCTGCCAGGACCAGTAAGGGACCGGGCTGGACAACCGGGTCGCCGCTGCGAATCCAGGTGACCACGCCGTGGATTACGGTTAATCAAGCCCACCGGGCGAACGCCACTACTGCGCCGTTTGAATTGTTTCCGAAGCGACCGCTCCCTTACGGAGCGTAAGCGAGCGGTGGCCCGAATAGCTACAAACCTCGCCGTCGGACGCCACTAGCGCCCATACAGCACCGTCAACGTCTTCAGCCGCTCACGCAAGTCCGGTGTCAACTGTTCCCACTGAAACCGCCAGCGCCAGTTTCCGCTCGTGCTGGCCGACAGGTTCATGCGCGCTTCCGTGCCCAGGCCCAGCACGTCCTGCATCGGCGAGATGGCGGTATCGGCTACCGAGGCCCACACCGCGCGGATGAAATCCCACTGGATGACGGCGCCATCCGTATTCAGATACGCTTTCGCGAACTCGCGCTCGATGCCGATGTCCGCCGCGCTGCGTGTGCTGCCGGTTTGGGCCGCGCTGTTCCACCAGCCGGCGGTCGTATCGTTATCGTGCGTGCCGGTGTACGCAGCGATCTCGCGCGGGTAATTGTGCGGGCGGAACGTGGGCGCCTGCGCATCCTTGCCGAACGCGAACTGCAGCACCGACATTCCGGGAAACCCGAATTGATGCCGTATCGCCTCCACCTCCGGCGTGATCACGCCCAGATTTTCGGCTACCAGCGGCAACTCACCGAGCGCCTCCTGCGCCGATTGGAAAAATCGCGCGCCGGGTCCTTTGATCCACTGCCCGTTTTGCGCGGTTTTTTCTCCGGCGGGCACTGCCCAGTAGGCCTCAAACCCGCGAAAGTGATCGACGCGAATCATGTCCACCAACAGCAGTGTCCAACGCAGCCGGTCGATCCACCATGCGTACCCGGTTTCCGCGAGACGGTGCCAGCGGTACAGCGGATTGCCCCACAGTTGCCCGGTGGCGCTGAAATAATCGGGCGGAACTCCGGCGACGCGCAGCGGCCGGCCGTGCTCATCGAGTTCGAACAGATCGCGATGCGACCACACGTCCGCGCTGTCGTGCGCCATGTAGATCGGAATGTCGCCGAAGATGCGTATGCCGCGCGCGGCGCAATAGAGTTTCAGCGAGCCCCATTGCCGGAAGAACTCCCATTGCACAAACTTGTGAAACTGTACTTCGCGCGCATCAGGCTCTTGCGCCCTCCACTCCGTCCAGGAGCGCCCACCGTTCCCTTCCTTCAGTGCCGCGAATGTCGCGTAAGAGTCTAGCCACGCCCGCTGCTTCTCGATGAAGTTGTCGAACTCGCCGCCCGGCCGGAAGCGGGCGAACGCTTTTCGCAAAAGGGCGGTCTTGAACGGAATAACCTGCTCGAACGCGCACTGGTCGGCGGGAAACGCCGGAACGTCCGCCAGATCGCGCGCTTCGAGCAGACCTGCTTCGGCCAGCTTCTCCGGGCTCAGCAGCATCGGATTGCCCGCCGCCGCCGAGAAGCATTGATACGGGGAATCGCCATAGCCGGTCGGTCCGAGCGGCAGCACCTGCCAGATATGTTGTCCCGTCTCCGCAAGAAAATCCGCGAATTGATACGCGTCCGGCCCGAGGTCGCCCATTCCGAAGCGCCCCGGCAGACTGGTCGGGTGCAGCAGAATGCCGCTCGCGCGCGGAAATTTCACACGCTCATCCTAACAGGACGGCTCAGTACAGTCGCGTGCTTGCGCCGGCGGAACAGGACAGGCAGCATAGACTGCCTGTCCCACTGTTAAAATCAATAATTTAGGAGGGTTATGGCAGCAGCAACGCGGCGCGTTTCGACGCCGGTCAACGTCGGTGGAGTGCTGGTGGGCGGCAATCATCCCATCGTGGTGCAGTCCATGACCAACACGGATACCGCCGATGTCATGTCGACCGTCAACCAGGTGATGGCGCTCGCCGCGGCCGGATCCGAACTGGTGCGCGTGACGGTCAACACGGAAGCCGCAGCCGCCGCCGTTCCGAAGATTGTCGAGACGCTCGACAAGTTCGGCGTGCGCGTTCCGATCATTGGCGATTTCCATTACAACGGCCACCTCCTTCTCAAGAAATTCCCGGACTGCGCGCGCACGCTCGCGAAGTATCGCATCAACCCCGGGAACGTCAATATCGGCAAAAAGCACGACGATAATTTCCGCACCATGATCGAGTGCGCCGTCGAGTACGGCAAGCCCGTGCGCATCGGCGTCAACTGGGGCTCGCTCGATCAGGCGCTGCTCACGCGCATGATGGACGAGAACTCGCGCCTGCCGGAACCGCTCGACGCCAAGCAGGTGACCATGAACGCCATCGTCGCCAGTGCGATTTTGTCCGGACAGGCAGCCGAGAAATATGGCCTCGGGCGCGAAAGCATTATCCTCAGCGCGAAGGTCAGCGGTGTGCAGGACCTCATCGCGGTCTACCGCATGCTAGCCGCGCAATGCGACTACGCGCTGCACCTGGGCTTAACGGAAGCGGGCCTGGGTTCGAAGGGCATCGTCACAACCACCGCCGCGCTCGCCGTGCTGCTGCAGGAAGGGATCGGCGACACCATTCGCGCATCCCTGACCCCGCTACCGAACGGCGATCGTGCCGACGAGGTTATCGTCTGTCAGCAGATCCTGCAGGCGCTCGAGCTACGCCGCTTTACACCGCAGGTGACGGCCTGCCCCGGCTGCGGCCGGACCACCAGTACTTTCTTCCAAGACATGGCGGATCAGATTCAGACCTATCTGCGCGAGCAGATGCCGGTCTGGAAAGAGCGCTACGCGGGTGTAGAGGAGATGAAGGTCGCGGTGATGGGCTGTGTCGTCAACGGCCCGGGTGAGTCGAAACACTCCAACATTGGTATCTCGCTGCCCGGCACGTTTGAAGAGCCCGTTGCTCCGGTGTATGTCGACGGCAAACTCAAGACCACGCTGCGCGGCGACCACATCGTCGCCGAGTTCATCGACATTCTCAACAAGTACATCGATCGCACTTACGCTCCGGTAGCGCAGCCGGTCTCCGCTGCCTAGCGCACGACGCCGGCGGCCGGGCTGCTCGCGGTGGCGTAGAGCTTTTTCTGCATGCGTCCCGCAAGGTACGCGTTGCGTCCGGCCTCGATGGCCAGCTTCATCGCCACTGCCATGCGTTCGGAATCCTCCGCCGCCGCAATCGCCGTGTTCATGAGCACGCCATCGAAGCCCAGCTCCATAGCCGCTGCCGCGTCCGACGCGGTGCCTACACCCGCATCCACGATGAGCGGCACGCCCGTGATCATCTCGCGCAAGATGCGCAGATTGGTTGTGTTCTGAATCCCCAGTCCGGAACCAATCGGCGCGGCTAGCGGCATCACGGCCGCGGCGCCCGCATCGATCAGCTTACGCGCGTTCACCAGGTCGTCGTTGGTGTACGGCAGCACCACGAAGCCTTCATTCGCTAGCGTCCGCGTGGCTTGGAGCAGGCCCGCATTGTCGGGAAACAGCGTGCGCTCGTCGCCGATGACTTCGAGCTTCACCCAGTTCGATAACCCCACTTCGCGCGCCAGCCGCGCCGTGCGCACCGCTTCATCTGCCGTATAGCAGCCCGCTGTGTTGGGCAGAATAAAGATCTTCTCGCGATCGATATAGTCGAGCAGAGATTCTTTCGAGCGGTCCGACAGGTTTACACGCCGCACCGCCACCGTGGCCACTTCCGCGCCCGATGCGGCATGGCATCGCGCCATTTCCTGGAAGCTGCGATATTTCCCGGTCCCTACAAACAAACGCGATCGGAAGGACCGGCCGGAGATGGTGAGTACGTCAGACATGCTTTCATTTTTGCACCGCCCGTGAAACGTGGTTCGTTACAGCCTCTCACGCTATCCTGAAACGTGGTCTCCTCAATTCCGGAGGAAATCCTCCCATGAGCGCAATCGCCGCGGCCCCGCCACGCCGCGCGCCCGAAGGATTTTACGGCTCCAACATCGGCAAAAAAGCCACCATGGCCGTAACGGGTGTCATTTTGTTCCTGTTCCTGATCGGGCACCTGGCCGGCAATCTACAAGTCTTCGAAGGCCCCGAGAAAATGGCGCAATATACGCGCTTTCTGCACAGCATGCCCGCGGGCCTGTGGTTCGTGCGCGCCGTGCTCATCATCGCGGTTGTCGCGCACATCTGGTCTGCTACGCTGCTTGCGAAACGGAAATGGGACGCCCGGCCGACCGGGTACAAGCGCTGGAAGCCGATCGGCTCCACGTACGCGTCTCGCACTATGTACTGGAGCGGGCCGATCATTCTCGCGTTCGTCATCTACCATCTGCTCGATTTCACCATCGGTCCGGCCAATCCGAACTTCGTCGAAGGCGACCCGTATCACAACATCGTCGCCAGCTTCAGCAATCCGGTCATCGCAAGCTGGTACATCTTTGCAATGATCCTGCTGTGCTTGCACCTCTATCACGGCCTCTTCAGCATGTTCCAATCCGTCGGCTTGAGCCACCCGCGCTACACGCCCATGCTGCGCCGCGCCGCCAAGATAGTCGCCGTGGCGCTCGCCGCCGGCTTCATTTCTATCCCGGTCGCGGTGCTTACGAAGGCGGTGAGCTAGCCGATGCCGCTCGATTCGCGTGTGCCGTCCGGGCCCATCGAACAACTCTGGGATCGCGCCCGCTTCGAAATGAAGCTGGTCAATCCGGCAAATAAACGCAAGCACACCATCATCATGGTCGGGTCGGGTCTTGCGGGGGCGTCCGCTGCGGCCACGCTTGGCGAACTCGGTTATCGCGTCAAATGCTTCTGCTTTCAGGATTCGCCGCGGCGCGCGCACTCCATCGCGGCGCAGGGCGGCATTAACGCGGCCAAGAATTACCAGAACGATGGCGATAGTGTATTCCGCCTGTTCTACGACACGGTGAAGGGCGGCGATTTCCGCTCGCGTGAAGCAAACGTCTACCGCCTCGCCCAGATCAGCGTCAACATCATCGACCAGTGCGCCGCGCAAGGTGTGCCTTTCGCGCGCGAATACGGAGGCATGCTCGCCAATCGCAGCTTCGGTGGCGCGCAGGTATCGCGGACATTCTACGCTCGCGGACAGACCGGGCAGCAGCTTCTGCTCGGCGCGTATCAGGCGTTGGAGCGGCAGGTGCATGAGGGCCACGTCACGATGTACCCGCGCACCGAAGTGCACGACCTGCTGCTGATTGATGGCCGTGCGCGCGGCGTCATCACACGCAACCTGGTAACCGGCGCCATCGAAACGCACACCGGCGATGCGGTCGTACTCGCGAGCGGCGGCTACGGCAACACTTACTATCTGTCCACTAATGCCAAGGGTTCGAATTGCACGGCGATCTGGCGCGCCTACAAACGCGGTGCGGGCTTTGCAAATCCTTGTTTCACGCAGATTCACCCGACCTGCATCCCCGTCACGGGCGAGTATCAGTCGAAGCTGACGCTCATGAGCGAATCGCTGCGCAACGACGGGCGCATCTGGGTACCCAAAAGGCAGGGCGATAAGCGCGCGCCCAACAGCATTCCGGAGAACGAGCGCGACTATTATCTCGAACGCAAATATCCGAGTTTCGGCAATCTGGTTCCGCGCGATGTAGCGTCTCGCAACGCCAAGGCCGTATGCGACGAGGGCCGCGGTGTCGGCGAGACCGGACTGGGCGTTTATCTCGATTTTGCGGACGCCATAGGGCGGCTGGGGGCGGACGTCATTCGCGACCGCTATGGCAACCTGTTCGAGATGTATGAGCGCATCACGGGCGAAGACCCGTATAGCGTGCCGATGCGCATCTATCCGGCCATTCACTACACCATGGGCGGCCTGTGGGTCGATTACTACCTGATGAGCACGATTCCCGGGCTGTTCGTGGCCGGCGAGGCGAACTTCTCCGATCACGGGGCGAACCGGCTAGGTGCGAGCGCGCTCATGCAAGGTCTCTCCGATGGCTATTTCATCATTCCGTACACAGTAGGCGACTACATAGCCAAGACAAAGCTTGAGGCTGCCGACGCCGGCCATGCCGAAGCGCGGCGCCTCGAAGCCTGCGCCGCCGAACGCTTGAAAACGCTGCTGTCCATCAACGGAA
>JAICMB010000199.1 GCA_025929455.1 Bryobacteraceae bacterium
CCGACAGATATCCGAAGCGTTCGTGCCGGTAGCGCGCGCCAAACGTCAGGGTATGTTTGCCCCACAGTTTATTCATGTTCTCGTCGAGAGTGGAAAGAATCTGACTCATGCCGTAGTTCCACTGCGAGCCGCCATAGGGCATGATCAGGTTCGAGCCGATAGCGGGAAAACCTGTCTGTCCGAAGTCATTCGGCAACCCGAACTGCGCTTCGTAATTCGCGAGCGAAGCGGTGTTTCCCTGGACATACATCCTTTGCCATTGCTGGCTCAAAATGGTCTCGGAAAAGAACGTCGGTGAAAACATGTGTGAATATCCCAAGGCTCCGCTGATCGTCTGGACCGGAATGTCCTGGTATCCGGTGGCGCCCGCCGGCAGTCCGGCTGCTTCGATGTTGGCAGGGGAATTCGAGGGATAATTTCGCAGAGCTTCCTGGTGCTGCACGATATCGGTGAAGCGGAAGTAGGCGCGGTTGTTCTCGCTGAAAACGTGATCCAGGCGGACGGTGGTGTTCGGGACCGTCTGCGACACGTTATTCACCGCGTTGAAGTTGGGGTTGATCAACGGGTTGTCCGCGGTTTGCGGAAGCGGTGTGGCTGCATACAGCGTTTTGGCCAGCGGACTCATGCGGCTGATCGGAATTTGATTGTTAGGGAACGGAGTGCGCTGGTATTGGTTCGCGGCGCTTTGCGTAGAATTTGGGTCGTACAGTTGCTGCAGAATGCCGGCGCCATTCACGAGTCCGCTGAAGTCGCCTTGCCGCATCGCGGCCGTCGGTACAGCCACGAGCTCATTGGACGCCTGGCGCAGTGAGAAGCGCTCGAACGCGAAGAAGAAGAACGATTTGTTTCTGCCGTTGTAGAGCTTGGGGATGATGATGGGGCCGCCAATGTTGGCCCCGAATTCGTTGCGCACCAAGTGCGGCGCAGCGAAGTCCGCCGGATTCTGCCGCGCCCTGGCGACGCCGAAGTAGTTGTTGCGTGCCGTTTCGAATGCCGACCCATGAAATGCGTTGGCGCCGGATTTCGTGGTCAGAATGACGGTGGCCGGCGTCGAGAACTGGGCGCTCGAGTTAAGTGTCTCGAATTTGGCTTCCTCAACGGAATCGGGGTCGGGCAGAGTGGCCTGCGCGGTGTTCGCTTCGCCGCCGAAATTGCGATTCGTCATCGGCGCGCCATCTTGCGAATATTCCATGGCCTCGCCCATGAGTCCGTTGGCGCGCGTTCCGTTCGACTCGACACCGGGCACGGTGTTCTGCGCAAGGCCGAGTATGTTGCGGCCGTTTTGCGGCAGTTGATCGATGCGGTGGGAATCGAGTTGCGTGCTGACGGTGCCGCTGTCATAGGTGGCAAGCTGAACCACCTCACTGTTGACCGTCACTTGCTCGGCCACATCGCCCACGGCCAGCGTGGGATTCAGAACCGCAACCTGCGCGTTCTGCAGCGCAACGGTCGCCTGGTATTTCTTCATTCCGGGAGCGCTGAAGGTGATCGTATAGGTGGCTGCAAACAAACCCGGCACACTGTAGAAGCCGGTGCTGTTGGACGTGGTGTCGTTCGCTACTCCCGTGGCCTGGTTGACGACATGCACGGCGCAGCTGGGGATGGCCGCCGCGCTGGCGTCTTGAACGACGCCCTGAATGGAACCCGCGCCGCTCTGCGCGAGAAGGCCCGCGGGGAGCAGTAAGCATGCTCCCAACAATGCCAATGACAGTTTCTTCTTCGTTTGCGAGACACTGCTGCACCGAATCATCACGACCCCTTGAGTTGAACTTGTCTGACTGAAGCAAGAGCCAGGACGCGGGCCGAACAACCTTTACGTGGCACCAACCCTCGACCGCGTCGGTTGAAAATTATATCAGGAACCCGCGCAGTGGGGCGGCGCGCCCTTCGCCGGGACACGTAAACAGGCGCGTTTGATAACATGAGGCCCACGCGTGAAGCAGCAACATCGCCAAATTAAAGGCATTCTCGCGGGAGTTCTCGCGTGCTCGGTATTGTCGGCGGTTGCCCACGCGCGCACCAACGACTCACGCGTCTGCGCCGGCTGTCATCAGGATGTGTACCGAACCTACACACAAACCGGCATGGGGCGATCCTTCTACCGGCCATCGCCGAAAAACATGGTCGAAGATTTCACGGCCCATAACACCTTCTACCACCAGCCATCAAACAGCTATTTCACGATGATCCGGCGCGATGGCAACTACTACCAGCGCCGCTATCAATTGGATGCCGCCGGCAAACAGATCAACGTAATGGAGAAGCGGATCGATTACGTCCTCGGCTCCGGCAATCACGCGCGCGCGTATCTGCACCGGACCGCTGCGAACACGCTCGTCGAACTGCCGTTGGGCTGGTACGCGGAGAAGGGTGGCTATTGGGCGATGAACCCGGGCTACGACAATCCGCATCATGACGGCTTCCGCCGCCCGATCACGTACGATTGCATGTTCTGCCACAACGCGTATCCCGAGATTCCGGCGGGACACGACCAGCCGTTTGCATCCGCTGTGTACACCGCCGCGCTCCCCGAAGGCATCGATTGTCAGAGATGCCACGGTCCTGGAGACCGGCACGCGCGCCTGGCTGCGACCGCCGGCGTAACTGCGCAACAGATCCGGAGCTCCATCGTGAATCCTGCGCGCCTGAGTGCGGAACGCCAGATGGATGTGTGTATGGTGTGCCATCTCGAGAGCACCAGTTTCCCTTTGCCCAACGCGATCCGGCGGTATGAGAGGGGTCCGTTTTCTTACCGCCCCGGCGAGCCGCTGGGCGCTTTCATTCTGAACTTCGACCACGCCCCAGGCACCGGCCGCGAAGATAAATTCGAGCTGGTCAACGCGGCGTATCGATTGCGGCGCTCGGCGTGTTTTTTGAAGAGCAACGGCAGGCTGCTCTGTACCACATGCCACAATCCGCATGACATTCCGCGCGGTAATGAGGCACAACGGCATTACACGGCCGTGTGCCGCCAATGTCACGCGTCCGGTTTCGACCGGCAAGTCGCCGCGGGCAAACATACGCGAGCGGCCGATTGCGTCGACTGTCACATGCCCAAACGGCGCACCGAGGACGTTGTACACGTGATCGCGACCGATCACTTCATCCAGCGCCGGAGACCAGCGGGCGACCTTCTCGCCGAGATACCGGAACGGCAGGAGACCGGCGCGCGCGCATACCGCGGCCCTGGGGTTCTGTACTATCCCGAAAAGCTGCCGCACACGCCCGAAAACGAACTGCTTCTCGCCGTCGCTCAAGTTAAGCAGGGAAGCAATCTGGTCAACGGCGTTGCGCAACTCACCGCGGCCATTCAAAAGTACGCGCCGCAGCGGCCGGAATATTATCTGGAACTCGCCCAGGCGCTCGAAAACAATCACGACTTAACAAAGGCGTTGCCGCTATACCGTGAATCGCTGCGGCGCAGTCCGCAATGGGCAGCCGGTCTCGAGAAGTTCGGAACTGCGCTGCGGCACGCCGGACAGTATCCCGAATCCGCGGATGTCCTGATGCGGGCCGCTGCCGTTGACCCCGACTCGGCACTGACGTGGCATGAGCTCGGCCTGACCTACCGCGCGCTCGGCAAAACCGCCGGTTCCATGGCCGCATTTTCTAAAGCGATCGAAATCGATCCGGACCTGCCCGAGGCGCACAACAATCTCGGTATTTTGTGGCTTACGCAAGGCGATACCGCACGCGCCGAAGCTGCGTTCCGGGAGGCGATCCGCATTCAGCCGGACTACGCAGACGCGCACGGCAATCTTGCCAACCTGCTCGGCGGAGCAGGGCGCTTCGACGACGCACGGCGCGAGTTTGAAATCGCACTGCGGCTCCGGCCCGCTGACGCCGCCACCCGGTATAACTACGCGATGCTGCTCGGCCGCACCGGACATTTCGACGAAGCACAGCGCGAGTTGGAGGCAAGCGTACGGACCAACCCTGCATTTGCGGATGCCCAGGAACGTCTGGGAGACCTGCTGGTGGCCAAGGGGCAGTCGCGTGACGCGATTCCGCATTTTCGCGAGGCTCTTCGGATGCAGCCCGATTCGAACCGCGCCCACCTCGGTCTAGGGACGGCCCTCGCAGCCACCGGCGACTCGAGTGGCGCGATTTTGGAGCTGGAGAAAGCGGCCGCCGGGACCGACGCGCCAACACGCGAGCAAGCAGCTCAGATCCTAAGGCAGCTCAGACGTAAACAGTAGCGACGCTCCCTGAAAAAATAAACGGGACCACCGCCGAGGTGATTGCAACTGCAAATGCCGGGTGTATTCTGCATGTTGCTGCCGCGTGGCGAGGTTCGGCCGATGCCAGAATGCGCCCCACTCAACACGTCCCGGCGGCGCTTGGGTTCGTTTGAATTGCTGGGGAAATGAACGCGCGATTCGTTGGCGCTCTATTTGTCTTTGCGGCGAGCGGCACTGGCGTGCACGCGGGCGATCTGATCACCGCATCACCAGGCGATCAGGTCGTGCCCAATCAGTACATCGTCAAAACGCGCGTAGGAGTAGAAGCGAAAAGCGTTCCGCGGCTCGGGGCACTCCCGAATACGCAGCGCATCGCCCCCAATCTTTACGTCGTCAACACCGACCCGGCGACCGCGGCCGCCATTGCCGCCAGCCCGCTTGTGCGTTTCGCCGAGCCGAATCATCTACGGCACACCACACTCGATTCCGTGAACGATCCGGGCGCAGCATCGCAGTGGGCGTTGCGGGCGATACAGGCGGGCCAGGCCTGGGGCATCGTCCCGGACCGTTTCCTCGCCGGAAGCACCCCGAACCAGCGGATCAAAATCGCAGTTCTGGACACGGGGGTGGACTGCACGCATCCAGACTTTAAAAACGCCGGCGCGCTCTCGACGGATATGGCGCAAGGTGGCCAGCTATCGTTCGCGCTCAGCCAGGCCCCCGTCGCTACGGCTGTCGGCAATCCCACATGCGCCTGGCAGGACGACTACGGCCACGGCACGCACGTCGCCGGCATCATAGCGGCGGCCGCGAATAACAGCGCCGGAATTGCGGGCGCGGGCTACCCGGTGCAGTTGGTCATCTATAAGGTCATGGGCGCGAATGGTGTCGGTGACGACGCGACCATTTCCGCGGCGATCATGTCCGCCGCCGATGCGGGCGCGCAGGTGATCTCGCTGAGTCTGGGTGGCTTCGGATATTCGCAAGCGATGCAGTCCGCCATCGATTACGCCTGGGCGCACGACGCGCTGGTAGTCGCGGCTGCCGGCAACGGCGCGAGCAGTGCTCTGTTCTTTCCCGCCGACGCTAATCACGCGCTGGCGGTAGCCGCTTCGGATCGGTCCAACAACGCCGCGGCTTTTTCCAACTACGGCCCGCCGATCGGGATCGCGGCGCCGGGAATATCAATTTACTCTACAGCTCCGACGTATCCGGTTGCGATGGGTATCCGCAACTACGCCTCGCTGAGCGGCACCTCAATGGCAACACCGCATGTGTCCGCCGTGGCCGGCCTGATCGCGATGACTACGCCCAATCTTCCGGGCCCAGTGCTGATGCAACGCCTGCAGCAATCGGCGGCGTCCAACGCGCCCGGCGGCGGTTGGGATGCAAGTTTGGGCTACGGCGTTGTGAATGCGTTCTCCGCCGTTGCGGGGCAACTGCGGCCCGGATCGTTCGGAAGCATCACGGGGCAGGTGCAGGACGCGAACAACATTCCAGTTTCGTACGCGACCGTCTCGATCGGGTCGCAGACCGTAATCGCGTCGGCGGCCGGTCTGTACCGTTTCGCGAATCTCGTGCCCGGCGTATACACGCTGACCGTGACGGCGCAGGGCCATGCGACCGAGGCGCTCACGGCCGCGGTCGCCGCGGGCGCCGATACGGTGACGCTGGCGCAGATGGATGTGAGCTATAGCCGAATCGGCGGCAATGTATCGGACGGGTTGGGCATGGCCGGCGCCATCGTACAGGCGCTGCAGTATGGGACGGTCGTTGCAACGGCTGTCGCCGATCCGAACGGCAACTACGCGCTGTGGATCCCGAACGGAGGTGGAACCTACGACGTGCGCGCAGCCGCTATCGGGCACCAGACGACCATGGTCGGCGCTGTTTTCGTGGCGCCGCAAGGGTCGGCCACTCTGGACATCACGGTGCCGGCTTATGGTCACTTTACCGGTGTTGTGACGGACAGCAACGGGCAGCCGGTTGCGAGCGCGCAGCTTTATTTCGCAGGCCCGGCAACGACGGCCGGCGCGACAACAGATGCGACCGGCCGCTACACAAGCATCGGTCTGCCCGCAGGAGTTTACGCTGTCAGCGCGTCCGTGCCGGGTCAATCGGCGGTCACCGTGAACGCCACCGCCGCAGCGGGCGCGACGGAGGTAGATCTGACGCTTAACGAGGCGCCGGTCACCGTCAGCATCGCGCCGG
>JAICMB010000181.1 GCA_025929455.1 Bryobacteraceae bacterium
AAGAAGACGCGTCCCACACCCCCGCGCCCTACGCGCCGGCAACGGATGGCTTCGTTTTTCAAGTAGCTGAAATCAAGCAGTTTATCCGCCGCTACAACCGCTCCGCCTATGCCCGCGACTACCAATACGGCGACTCCGTCGAGTCCGCGAAAGCCCTCCGCGACTTCGCAAACGCCGCGTGACGAGAAAAACAGGTAGGACAGGCAGTCTCCGCTGCCTGTCCCTGGCGCTCTGCACAGCTAACGCGTCTCCTAAATAGCCGCACGCGACATCGCAGCGCCGCTCAGGCATCGCTAATCTGATCTTCAGGCGTGCGCATCCCCAGCAGGATCTGCCGTATCGTCGCAGCCGACGATTCGCGCTCGGCGACCTGTTCTTCATGAAGGCCCGCGGTGCGATAGTGATCATGTTGTTGTGCGCGCGCGGCCATGCGGCGGCGCATGGAAGCGGATTCTTCGAGAGCCCGCAGCGCGGCCCACAGCGCGCGCTCGACGGATTCGTTTTGCTCTATGGCGAGAGCCGACGTACTGTAGGCGTGTCCGACACGGCGGCGGAAGCGCGGGACCTGGCCATCTGCGATCTCCCACAACGTGCCGTGGCAGTACGGACACTATACACGGATGGATCGCCGGTGGTTCACGTCATCATCGAGAGCGGACATCAGAGCCTCTGATGCGGCATTTTCCTCTGCCATTTGTGAACCGGGCGCGGTCGGATCGGGGCGCGCCGGGCGGCCGTGGCGCGCCAGTTGGGCCAGCGTGCCGGGAATGTCGGCGAGTTTGAGAACATAGTCAACCTTCGCGGCCGCGAGCCCGCTTTGCGGCATACCGGAGTAGGCCGCTTCCAGAGGATCCTGTAGGATCGCGATGCCGCGGCGATCTTTTACGGCGCGCAGGCCGGCAGCGCCGTCATCGAGCGTTCCCGTAAGAATCACGCCGGTTACGCGCGGCCCGAAAGTGAGCGCCGCGGAGCGGAACAGCGGATCGACTGCGGGCCGGTGGCGGTTCTCGCGTGGACCGCGAGTGGGGGCGTATGGTAAAAATTTTTCGCCGTCCACGGCATGCTGCGCCGCGAGCGGCCCCGACGCGGAGAGGATGCGTGGGAGCATGCTCTTGCCCTCCGGCCAGATATGCAGAACGACCAACACCGCGGCGCGGAGGTCCGCGGGCAAACCGGCGGCGATCGAGCGCAAGGCCTCCACGCCCCCGGCGGAAGCCTCGATCACGATAACGTCGTTGCCGCCCGAGGATCTCTGGTTCAAGAAAGGTCCCTACGTTCCGGTCCTCAGTATAGTTGTATTGTTCCAGTGCGAAAGCGGACGCAATCCTCCGGGAAGAAGAAGCAGCGCGGCCGGGTGCCCGCCAACCGGGCGCAGACACGCGCCGCCAAACCGCGGCAGCCGGCCGTGGCGCACGAGCAACAGGAGCGCATAGCGCAACAGGCAACCGTCGAGGACAGCACGGCGGAGCGCGGCCCGACGCTGAAGTTTCCGGTGATCGCGGCGGGCGCCTCGGCGGGCGGCATCAAAGCCTTCTCCGAGCTGCTCGATCACCTGCCTTCCGATATTCACGCCGCGCTCGTTTACATCCAGCACCTCGATCCGCGGCGGCGTAGCGCGCTCACCGAAGTAGTGGCCCGGCACACCGCGATGCCTGTGGTAACCGCGGAGTCCGGCATGCGGCTCGAAGCGAAACACGTGTATGTGATTCCTCCGGACGCGACCATGACAGTGACGGGCGGCATCCTGAAGCTGGAGCCGCGCGGAAATGACCAGCACCTCCACTTTCCGGTGGACGCGTTTCTGCGCAGTCTCGCCGGCGATCAGGGGTCGCAAGCCATTGGCGTGGTGCTATCGGGCGCCGCCTCCGACGGTACGCTGGGACTGCGTGCCGTGAAAGCGGCGGGCGGGATCACGTTCGCGCAGGACGAGGCCAGCGCGGAGCACGATGGCATGCCGCGCAGCGCGGTGGTGGCGGGGTGCGCGGATCGGGTGCTGCCGCCGGCGGAAATCGCGCGCGAAATCGCCGGCATCACGGCACATTCTTACATCGGCCGTAAGCAGGCCGAAGAGGCGATGCCCGCCGGCGCGGAAGCGGCCCTCTCGGCCATCTTCGCGCTGCTGCGCACCCACACCGGCGTCGATTTTTCGTTCTACAAATCCAGCACGGTGAAGCGCCGCATCGCGCGCCGCATGGCGCTGCACCGCGTCGAGGGCGTCGAGCAATATCTCACGTATCTGCGCGGCCACAAAGAAGAGATCCGCGCGCTTTACGACGACATTCTGATTAACGTAACCGGATTTTTCCGGGACCCGGATACGTTTGAAGCGCTCAAGAAGACGGTGTTTCCGCGCATTTTCGACCGCCGCCGCGAAGGGCCGGTGCGCGTGTGGGCGCCGGGCTGCGCTACCGGCGAGGAGCCGTATTCGATCGCGATCGCGATCCTGGAATTCCTGGGCGAGCGTGCCGAGGGGTTCGAAATCCAGATTTTCGCGTCCGATATCAGCGAACGGGCGCTGGCGCAGGCCCGCGCGGGGGTGTATCCGGAGAGCATTGCGCGCGACGTCTCGGCGGAGCGGCTGCGGCGGTTCTTCGTCAAACTTCAGCCCGGCTATCAAATCAGCAAACGTATTCGCGACATGTGCGTCTTCTCCCGGCAAAACCTCGCCAGGGATCCGCCGTTTTCGAGAATCGACCTGATCGGTTGCCGCCATCTGCTGATCCATCTGGGTCCGGTATTGCAGCGCCGCATTTTACCGGTCTTCCATTACGCCCTGAAGCCATCGGGCTTCCTGGTCCTGGGTTCGTCGGCGAGCATCGGCGACCACGCGGAAATGTTTGCGTCGGTCGACAAAAAGCACAACATCTATACGCGCAAGGCGGCCGCTAGCCGTATTCCGCTGGACTTTACGGTGTCGGATCAGGGTTACGAGCCCCCCCAGCCCGTATTGCACGGGAACATTGGACAGCAAACGGAGCTGCTGCGCGAAGCGGATCGCGCGGTCTTGTCCCGATATACGCCTCCCGGCGTGGTAATCGATGACGACCTGAACATATTGCAGTTTCGCGGGAGAACCGGCCCGTATCTCGAGCCGGCTTCGGGTACGGCCAGCCTGAACCTGTTGCGCATGGCGCGCGAGGCGCTGGCGGTGGAGCTGCGCAACACCGTGCAAAAAGCGCGCAAGCAGAACGCGCCGGTCCGGCGTGAAGATCTGCACGTGATGTACGGCGGAGAGCTGAAGCACTTCGATATCGAGGTCGTTCCGTTGAAACGGTCCCCGGACCGGGAGCGCCGTTTTCTGGTCGTTTTTGACGAACGCCAGGCTGCTTTGCCTGCGCGGGCGCAAAAGGCGCGCGGTACCAAGCCGGGGAGCAAGGGGGAACGCGAGCTTCACGAATTAGAGCGCGAATTGGAGGCGACCAATGAATACCTCCAATCCATCATCGAAGCGCAGGAGGCCTCCAATGAAGAGCTGCGCGCCGCCAACGAAGACATCCAGTCCAGCAACGAAGAGCTTCAGAGCATCAACGAGGAACTGGAAACGGCAAAAGAGGACCTGCAGAGCGCCAACGAGGAGTTGAATACCGTAAACGAAGAGCTGCACACGCGCAACCTGCAACTGACGCAGGCGGGGAACGATCTCCTGAATCTGCTCAGTAATATAAGCATTCCGGTCGTGATGCTGAGTAACGACCTGCGCATCCGCCGTTTCACGCCGGTCTCGGAGGAGGCCTTCAATCTCATTCCCACGGACGTGGGCCGGCCGATCAGTGATATAAAGTTCAAAATCGACGTCCCGAATCTGGAGGCGTTGCTGAAGGACGTGCTCAAGAATTTGACGGCGAAGACAGTGGAGGTGAAGGACGCGAATGGACACGCGTATTCGCTTCGCGTCCGGCCCTACCGCACGGAAAACAACCAGATCGACGGCGTCGTGATGGTGCTGGTGGACATGGATCCGGCGCGAAATCTGGCGCCGGAGAACGAAACGGCGCCGGACCCGCAGCAGGTCATGCTCGGCCTTACCGAGAGTGTGCGTGAAGAGAAGGAGAGCTTGAGCCAGTTCGCGGCGAAGCTGATCGCGGCGCACGAGGAAGAGAGGCGCAGGGTGGCGCGAGAACTGCACGACGACATGAACCAGCGGTTGGCGCTGCTTGGGGTCGAGCTGTCGAATGTCGAGGGGGCGCTAACGGCTGCGGGCTGGAACCAGGAGCAGGTGAACCGCATGCGCTCGTGCCTGACCGATTTGGCGGAGCGAACCCGGCAGATCGCGTATGAGTTACACCCTTCCATCATTGAGGACTTGGGGCTGATCCCCGCCATAGAAAACTTCTGCCAGCAATACGCCGAAATCGAGAAGATCAGGGTGGATTTCCGGCACAGTGCGGCGCAACGCGGACTTCCGCGGGACGTAGCGCTGTGTCTATACCGGGTGGTGCAGGAATCGCTGCGGAACATCGCCAAGCACGCGCAGGCGGAGCACGTATCGGTGCGGCTCATGCACGTAGATTCGGCGGTGCACCTGACCGTGAAAGACGACGGGATCGGGTTCGAAATGGAAAAGGGAGAGCCACGGCGCGGCCTGGGAATCACGGGCATGGAGGAACGCGCACGCCTGCAAGGGGGCACGCTGGCGATCCGGTCCAAGCCCGAACACGGAACCGAGGTATCGCTGCAGATTCCCTTGCGCAACATGGTACAAACAGCGGCGGATTCATGACGCCGATGCGTCCACGCTTGCTGCTGGCCGACGATCACACGCTGGTAGGCGAGGCGATCGCGCGCGCTTTGGGGGAACGTTATCAATTGCTGGCGATCGTGGACAACGGCAAAGATGCGCTCGAGACCGCGCTGGCGCTGCATCCCGACGTGTGCATCCTG
This sequence comes from Bryobacteraceae bacterium, assembly GCA_025929455.1. The sequence continues at coordinate 4,882 of JAICMB010000181.1, forward strand.
GACGTGAGCATGCCGCGGATGACGGGGATAGAAGCGGCGCGCAAGCTGCGGGCGGCGGCGCCGGGCATCCGCGTGGTGTTTCTCACCATGCACTCGGAACCGCAGTACATCCGCGAGGCCATGGCGACCGGGGCACGGGGATACGTGCTGAAGACGTCGGGGATCGCGGAATTGGAGGCGGCGCTGCGGGAGGCGCTGGCAGGGCGGACGTATATCGAGCCGGCGCTGGCGGAGGCAGCGCGCTCGGCAGCGGCGCTTCGCGAGCCTCTGACACCGCGACAGCGCGAGGTGCTGCGCCTCGTGGCGGCGGGAATGTCGGCCAAAGAAGTGGCCGGCGAGCTCGGAATATCCACGAAAACGGCGGAGTTTCACAAAGCTGCGCTGATGCGGCGTCTGAACGCGGATAGCAGCGCCGACCTGGTCCGCTACGCGATCAAGCACGGGATCGCCGCCGAATAATTCGGAAGGGTAAGGAAACTTACCAGTTTCCCATACGCGCTCCGCGACATATAATATGATTGTTTAGCTAACCAGTTTATTTTGGACAGGTCGCCATGCCTATTCTGACGACGCCCTTGCGCGTGATCCGCATCCACGATTTCGACGAGACCGCCGGTACCTACCACGGCACGCTTATGGCAATCCCGGCCGGGGAGCGGGTGGTGCTCGACTTATCGCAAGCCCCGGTGAAGAATATGGTGCGGCTGCGCTGGGACGAGCATGAGTATGCTGCGTTCGAGTGCGACCTGCTGGCCGCGATGGGCATGGAACTCCCCGCGGCATCATAAGTGCGGGACAATTCTCCCTTAACATAGGAACAGCTATGGAAACCGGCACGCTCGTGTCCGTGGAGGAATATCTGTGCACCGCCTACGAGCCGGACCGTGAGTACGTGGATGGCGTGCTCGTGGAGCGGAACGTGGGCAAAAGGAAACACAGCCGTTTACAAACGCGGATCATCACCCATCTCGCATCGTTCGAGGCTGGGGAAGGTGTGGTCGTATTGACGGAGCAGCGGGTCAGGATCGGACCTACTCGTTTCCGGATTCCCGATGTGTGCGCCTTGCGCGCGAGCGATCCGAATGATCAGGTCGTACAGCGGCCGCCGCTGCTTTGCGTGGAGATACTATCGCCGGACGACAGTATGTCTCAGACGCAGGAGAAGGTGGAAGAGTATCTGGCGAGCGGCGTTCCGATGGTGTGGATTCTCGACCCCTGGCGGCGTAAAGCGTACATGGCCGATGCCGCCGGCGTGCGCGAGGCGAAGGACGGGCGGGTGGCGGTCCCGGGCACGGGAATTGCCGTTGAGTGCGCGGCGCTTTGGGAGTAATGCTGTGGATGGTCCGGCACGGCGAGACGGAATGGAGCCGCTCCGGCGCGCATACTAGCTTTACCGATTTACCGTTAACAGATGAAGGACGGCGGCGCGCGGAGGCGATCGGTGAGGCGCTGCGCGGGCGCCGCTTTGCCCTGGTTCTGACGAGTCCGCTGGCAAGGGCACGCGAAACATGCGAGTTGGCCGGGTTCGGCGGTCAGGCGCAGATCGAACCCAATCTCGCGGAGTGGAACTACGGCGACTACGAAGGGCGCACCACGGCGGACATTCGCAAGGAACGGCCGGGCTGGTCGCTATGGCGCGACGGCGCGCCGAACGGCGAACCGGTGGCGCATGCGGGCGAGCGCGCCGACGCCGTGATCGCGCGCTGCGATGGCGACACGCTGTTGTTCGCCCACGGCCATCTCCTGCGGATCATGGCGGCACGGTGGCTAGGGCTGCCGGCCGATGCGGGTCGCTTGTTCGCGCTCGGTACAGGCACCATTAGCGTGCTCGGGCACGAGCGGGAAATCCGCGTGATCGATCGCTGGAACCTCGACCCCGCAGGGTTGTAGC
>JAICMB010000584.1 GCA_025929455.1 Bryobacteraceae bacterium
CGATGCCGAACCGCTCATTCAGAACCTTTGCGACCGGGGCCAGGCAGTTGGTCGTGCACGACGCGTTAGAAATGACGTTGTGCTTGGCGGGATCATACATGTTTTCGTTCACTCCCAGCACGATGGTGACGTCTTCGTTTTTAGCCGGGGCGGAAATGATGACCTTCTTCACGGTGCCGCGCAGATGCTTGGAGGCGTCCTTGCCATCCGTGAAGCGGCCCGTCGATTCGACGACAACCTGCACGCCGAGCGAGCTCCAGTCGATTTCGGCGGGGTCTTTGATCGCGAAAATCTTGATGCGCTTGCCGCCGATCTCGATGAACTCGCCGTCGACTTTTACGGTCTCCTTCAGCGGGCCGAGGATCGAATCGTATTTAAGCAGGTGTGCGAGCGTTTTGGTGTCCGTGAGGTCGTTGGCGGCGACAAATTCCAGGTCCGGACGGTCCAGGCCGGCGCGAACCACATTGCGCCCAATACGGCCGAAGCCGTTAATTCCTACTTTGATTGGCATATGAAAGTATTGTAGCGGGCGATCGCCGTACGGACCCGTCCTGCAACTCGAACCCTTTCTTAGGGTCAGGGTTCTGTTTGGTACCCCTTGACATCCGATCCGCTTCGTACTAATTATCTAGTATGCGGCCTAAGAGTCCCACCCTCACCGAACAGGAACTCGAAATCATGAAGATCGTTTGGGAGCGCGGCGACGTCACCGTACGCGACGTGTACGAGGCGCTGCTCGCGAAACGGCGCATCGCCTACACGACCGTCATGACCATGATGAACATCCTGGAGCAGAAGGGGCACCTTAAAAAAGAACAGGACGAGCGCGCCTACGTCTACCGGCCCGCCCGCCCTCGTCAGCAGGTGATCCGCGGTATGGTGCGTGAGTTCGTGAATCGCGTGTTCAACGGCTCCGCGGAACCGCTCCTATTGCACCTGGTGGAAGATCGCAAGCTCACGGCAGAGGACTTGGACGAAATCCGCCGCATTATCGCGGAGAAAGCCGCGAAGAAGGAGGACTGAGTCATGGCGGACGTGATCTTTCGCAACCTGCTGGCATGGTGCGCACAAGCCGGGGCGTTGGCGGTCGTTGCCGCCGCGGCGTTGTGGCTTCTGCGGCTGCGTGAGCCCGCTCTGCGTGTGCGATGCCTGCGCTCGCTGCTCGCCGCGCTGTTTCTGCTGCCGATAATCGAGCCCTGGCACGCGCCGGTCGATACCCGCGCCGCCGTTACGATCGCCATCGGTCCTGCGCACGCCTCCGGCGCCGCGACTGCATCGGCGTGGTTCACGCCATCGCTCGGGGCCATTGTGCTCGCAATGATCGCGGCCGGCATCGCCTGGCGTCTGTTCCGGATCGGCCTGGGGCTGCTCCGGCTGCGCCGATACGAGAGGCACGCGATGCTGCTACCCGACGCGTTCGCCGATTTGCGCGCCGCGCTCGAAGTTACCTGCCGTATCTATGCGTCGGAGCAGGTCACCGGACCCGTCACGTTCGGCTTCCTGCGCCCGGTCGTGCTGGTGCCCCCGGCGTGGGCGGGCAGCCGAGAAGTGATCTGCCATGAGCTGCTGCATGTGCGGCGGCGCGATTGGGTGCTGGCGCTCGGCGAAGAACTGCTCGCCGCGGTGCTGTGGTTCCACCCCGCGGTGTGGTGGATCGTCGCTGAGATTCAATTGGCTCGCGAACAGGCGGTCGATCGCGAAGCCATTAGCCTCACAAAGTCCCGCGAGCAGTATGTCGACACGCTGCTTGCTGTTGCGCGCGCGCAGACCACCGCCGATCTCGCGCCCGCTCCACTGTTTTTAAAAAAGCGGCACCTGCGTTCGCGCGTGACCGCGCTATTTCAGGAGATCCATATGCCGGTGATTCGTTCACGATATTCGATTGCCGCCTTCGTGCTGGCCGCGGGAGCCGCGGCGCTGCTGGCGGTACACTCGTTCCCATTACAAGCTGCGCCGCAGGAGCCCGATGCCGCGGGGGTGACGGTGCATACGACCGCGATCCCCATCGTGCATCGAACCGCGGTGCAGTATCCGCGCGAGGCCGTCGACCAGCGCGTACAAGGGCAGGTCGCCGTCGACGCTCAACTCGACCACGAAGGCAAGGTGACGGACGCGCGCGTGCTCTCCGGACCCGCGCCGTTGCGCGATGCCGCATTGAATGCAGTGCGCGACTGGACGTTTGCCGCCGACTCCGCTACGAAAACGAAGGTCGTAATCGATTTCCAGTTGCCCGATACACCGCCGGCCAACGGCGTTGAGGGCGGTGTTCCGGGCGGAGTAACAGGCGGCGTGATCGGCGGCGTTCCGGCCTCGGCATCTGTAGCGCCTTCCGATAAATCGCCTGAAGCGCCGCCCGCGCGCATACGCGTCGGCGGCCGCGTGCAGGCCAACAATCTCGTCTATAAACTGACGCCCCGCTATCCGAAAGAGGCGAAGGAGCAACACATTCAGGGCGCTGTGCACCTGGACGCGATTATCGGACCCGACGGACGCGTGCAGAATCTCGACGTCATCGATGGCGATCCCATACTCGCGCAAGCCGCGACCGATGCTGTGCGGCAGTGGGTCTACCGGCCGACTCTGCTGAACGGCAACCCGATCACGGTCGAAACCACGATCGATGTGAATTTCACGTTATCGAAGTAGGGAGAAGAGGGCAGCCGGCACAAACCGACCGGCCGCCCTACCTATGCTGATGCGGTCGGCGCGGAGATCGGCTCCTCTGCATTCAAATCGCGGTGGCGCGGCAGGATCGCTATCGACAACGCGCCGATCGCCGCCACCGCGAGCACTGCGCCCATGGCAATCGAATACGTGTCGTACCGATCACGCAGCAACGATACGAAATACGGGAACCACGTCTGCCCGATCGTGTTCACCGGCAGAATCACCGCCATGGCCCGCGCCAGCGAATTGACGCCGAACTCCTCGGCAGCCATCAGCGGAATGAGCATGTAATCCGCACCCATGCCGAAGCCGAA
>JAICMB010000642.1 GCA_025929455.1 Bryobacteraceae bacterium
ACGACGTCGAAGGCAACGCGTGGCGCTGGACCGCTGGCAAATTCGCCATCTCGCTGCGTACGCCCACTGGCTCGGCGCAGAACGGCGCGACCCTGGTGGTAGACGGCGCACTGCCCAGTGCGGAATTTAAGCAAACGGGTCCGTTGACGCTCACCGCCGCCGTGAACGGTGATGCGTTGCCGCCGCAGCGCTACACGCAAGCCGGAGACATTACGTACTCGCGTGACGTGCCCGCCGCCGCTTTGCAGAAGAGTTCCGCGACCGTCGTGTTCACGCTGGACAAAACCTACAAACCCGGAGGAGCCGACCGTCGCGAACTCGGCCTCGTGGTGCGCTCCATCGGTTTTGAGGCGAAATAGCAAAACGCCCGCGCCTCCGCTCTCCGGCGGCAAGCGCCCACTGAAAACGCTGGAGCGCGTTCTTTCCAAAGCCGGCCTCGGCTCGCGGACGGAAGCGCGCCGCTGGGTCGCCGAGGGCCGCGCACGTGTGAATGATCGCGTGGTTCGCGATCCCGACCGTTGGATCGATCTCGCGCGCGATCGCGTCGCCTTCGACGACCAGCCCGTCCACACGCGCGGCGAAAAGACCTACATCGTTCTGTATAAACCGAAAGGCTACATCACGACGTACCGCGACCCGCGCGGCCGTCCCACCGTCTACGACCTCATCGCGGACGCGGGCAAATGGCTTGCTCCGGTCGGGCGCCTCGATCAGGACACCACCGGTCTGCTGCTTATGACGAACGATACGCAGTTCGCCGAGCGCTTAACCAACCCTGCCTATAAAGCGCCGAAGACCTATCTCGTCAAAGCCGCCGACCTGCTCAGCGATGAGCAAATCGAACGACTCCGCGCCGGTGTCGAGTTGAACGACGGCCCCACACAGCCGGCCGAAGTGCTCCGTGTGCGCGATGCCGGCAAGCACACGTTTATTCAAGTGACCATTCGCGAAGGCCGCAACCGTCAGGTGCGCCGCATGCTGGAAGCGATCGGCAGCCGCGTTTTGAAATTGGTTCGCACGCGCATCGGCACGCTCGAAATCGGGGATCTGGCGATCGGAAAATGGCGCGAGTTAACGCGTGAAGAGGTGCGTGGGCTCGTGAACTCGGCTAGTCGCCCTGGCTGAACGCTTCTTCGTACGACTCGCCCCAGCGCGAGCGACCGTGACCGCGGCGGCCGCCCCACTCCAACCGCATGTCAGTGCTGACTTCATCGAGCATCTGCGTCGTTGCCGTGCGCTTCTCCACCGCGAAACACGTCAGCAGCAGGTTGTCGCACACGGCGTTGATGATACGCGGAATGCCCTGCGTGCGCCGGTGTATGTCCTCGATCAGCTCCGGCGGGATCACGGTCTGATTCGGCATTCCGGCTTTGGCCATTCGCGTGTTGATGTATGCCGCCGTGTCCTGCGGTGAAAACGGCTGCAGCGAGCAGCGCAGCACGATGCGCTGTTTCAAGTTGCGCAGGTTGGGCGCATCCAGCTTGCGGTCGAGTTCCGGCTGACCCGCCAGAATCACCTGAATCAGCTTGCCGCGCCGGTTCTCCAGATTTCCAAGCAGCCGAATCTCCTCGAGAACTTCCCAGTCCAGGTTATGCGCTTCATCGACGATCAACACCACCGTGCGCCCGCGCTCCGCCTGCTGCAGCAGCAGATGGTTGAGCGCAAACAGCACCTCGGTCTTCGAAGTGCGCTCGCAGCGTAGATCGAGATCGTAGGCGATCATCTCGAAAAACTGTTGCGGTGTGATCCGCGAATTGAACAGGAATGCGAACTCGATGTACTGCGAGTCGAGATAGTCCCGCAGACACTCCAGCATCGTTGTCTTGCCGGTGCCCACTTCGCCGGTCAGCACGATGAACCCTTTACGGCTCTGCACGCCGTAAATCAGATTGGCCAACGCCTCTTCGTGCTGGTTGCTGCGGTAAAAGAATGCCGGGTCGGGACTGAGATTGAACGGGCTATCCCGAAATCCGAAGTACGCGTTATACATAGTCGCGGCCTATTGAATCTTAACACGCGGGCCCCCGAAGACCTTAATAATCAGTGGTTTCGTGTGGACCCGCGCCCCTACTCCACACTGCTCTTATCGGTCGCCCGCCGCCCAAAAAACTTAGAATTTTACGCTCTTCTGCAGCACCGCCCCGTCATACATCTCGACATCGAAATCCAAACCCGCCGCGCCGTGCGCCACCCTTACCCGGTATTTGCCGGGCGCCAGATGCAACACCAGCGGCGTCTTATGCGCCTGCTGCTCGCCATTGATGAAGACGTCCGCCCCGTCCGGGGTCGAGTTCACCGTCAGCGTGCCCTCCGCTTTCGCCAGCGTCAGAAACACGTCTGAATCCTGCGGCACGTTGAAGATCTTCGGAAAGTTGCGGTACCCGTCGAGTTGCGTCGTCAGCGTGTGCCGCCCCGGCGCGAGCGAGATGAAACACGGCGCTTTGCAAGTCTCGCCGCCATTGCCGTCGACGGTGATCTGCGCGCCCGCGGGACTGCTGACGAACTGCACGCTGCGCTCGCCTCCCGCCTTCTGCTCGGGAGGGTGCTCCACGGCCGGCGGGGGCGCCTGCGTATGCGCTTGCCCTGTCGGAGATTCTTCCGCGGGCGCGGGGGGCGGTTCCGGCGGCATGGGCGAGCG
>JAICMB010000623.1 GCA_025929455.1 Bryobacteraceae bacterium
GATAGGCAGCCATGCCGGCAAAGACGGTGTTCTGCTGCTTCCACTGCAGGTAGTTGGTGCGGGCGACTTGAATGCGGCTGCCAGGCGGATCGGGCATGTTGGGGTAGCGCTCCCAAACGAAGACGAGGTGTGCGGGGTCGCGGAAGGGGAGCGCGTTCAGAATGACGGCATCGATGACGCTGAAGATCGCGATGTTGGCGCCGATGCCGAGGGCGAGGATGGCGACGCAGGCGCAGAAGTAGCCGGGGCTTTTGCGGAGGCGGCGTACTGCTTGGCGCAGGTCGCGCGCGAAGGACATGCCGTATTCGACGCGCGGCTGGTTAAGAGAATTTCAGGCGTTTGTGGGTACTAGAGTTCTGGTTTCTGCTGTGGGGCGGAAGAGCGGGTTCGCGTTAAGCGGTCGAGCTATGGGAAAGCCCGGAGAAAGAGGTCCGGGCCTTCCGTATACCCCGTAGCAGAAAGGGGTGATTCTATGATCATCCTGCTGGTAAAGCTCCGGCTCGCTTTTGTGGGCCGTCTTACGGCATGGTTTGTCTGGCGCAAACGCGCTAGATAACCACGTCAGCGGGGCTCGGTGTTCGCAGCATCGTGCCCCGCTACCAGCAATTCTACATCTACACTTGCGTTGTTGAAATAGTCATTGGTAACGGTACGGCCTATTCACTCGAGACGGCTTCATAGGCCTCGTCGGGACGCGGACGGAGATTAGGATTGCGCATGAGGAATCGCGCGCAGGAGTTCCAGCGGAGCAGGGCGTCGTCGTTGCCGACGGGGCGCAGTGATTCCGCCTGTTCGTAGCACTGCATGGCTTCGCGGAGCGCTTCGTAAGCGGTAAAGACGGCGTTGGGCGAACCGCTGCGGAGCTGCGCGTGCGCGGAACGCTCCCAGACGATGCCGCCGTAGTATGCGCGCTCGTATTCGCCGTCCATTTGACGCAGGACCTCGCGCGCCTTTGCGGGGGAAACGCCGTGACCGAACTGATCGGTGCGCGCAAGCAGCAACGCCGCTGCCGCTTCGCGATTGCCGGGGTCGACCGCGAGGATATCGAGGCAGATGCTCTCAGCTTGAGCGGGTTCGTTCAGCAGGCGGTAGCGCTCGGCCTTACGGAGAGCGTCGGAGACAGCGTCACGCGAAATCGGTTTCAATTCGAACTGCATACGACGGCTCCTATCGCGCCGCTCGTTTTTCGAGCGGCTTCTGCTCCTGCTCCTCGCCGCGCTGCGGCCGGAACATCCGGAAGAGTTTCGCAACCGGATCGAAGAATTGATCAACCACGCGCTCTTTTAGCGGAATGATGGCGTTGTCGGTGATGGTGATCGATTCGGGACATACTTTGGTGCAACATTTGGTGATGTTGCAGTAGCCGATGCCGTTTTCATACCGTAGATCGGAAAGGCGGTCGGCGGTATCGAGAGGGTGCATTTCGAGGGCGGCGTTGTAGACAAAGAAACGCGGCCCGATGAATTCCGCGTGCAGGTGATGGTCGCGCAAAACGTGACAGACGTCCTGGCAGAGAAAGCACTCGATGCACTTGCGAAACTCCTGGACGCGGTCTACATCGGCTTGCGCCATGCGCCAGGTGCCATCGGGTGCGTCGGGCTTGCGCGGGCGGAACGGCTTAATCTTCTTTTTGACTTCGAAGTTCCAGGAAACATCCGTCACCAGGTCCTTCACGAGCGGGAAGGCTTTCATGGGCTGGATGGTCACGGGTTGATCGAGTGGCAGCGTGTTCAGGCGCGTCATGCACATGAGCTTGGGCATGCCGTTGATCTCGGCGGAGCACGATCCGCATTTCCCCGCTTTGCAGTTCCAGCGCACGGCGAGGTCGGAAGCCTGCTCGGCCTGAATCTGGTGTACGGCGTCGAGCACGACCATGCCGGAGGTGACCTCGGTCTTGTAGTCCTGGAATGCGCCGCCGGAGCGGTCGCCGCGCCAGATGCGGAAAGTTGCCGAGCTCATTTCATCTCCTCGATGATTTGCTTTTGTTCGGGCGTCAGGGACGCGACGGGTTCGCGCGTAAGCTGCATGTCGCCTGTTGCGCCTTTCTTGAGCACGACGTTGAAGGTGCCGTAGGTTTCGTCTTTGGCAGGAAAGTCGTCGCGGAAATGCGCGCCACGGCTCTCTTTGCGCTCCAACCCTGCGAGCGTGACGGCTTCGGCTACGGTCAGCAGATTATTGAGATCCATGGCGGTGTGCCAGCCGGGATTGTATTCGCGATTGCCAGCGACCGCGACCGCGTCGCTGCGCTTGCGCAATTCGTGAATGGTATCGAGGGCGCGTTCCATTTCCTCCTGGCGGCGTACGATGCCCACCAGCGACTGCATGTTGTCCTGCAGGGCGTGCTGAATCTGATACGGACCGTCGTGGTCCATATTGCGATCGAAAAACGCGAGCGCGCGGAACGCGGCTTCGTCGACCTGATCCATGTTGATATTGCCGGCGCCGTGCTCTTTGGCGAAAATCGCCGCGTGCTCGCCGGCGCGTTTGCCGAAGACGAGCAGGTCGGAGAGCGAGTTGCCGCCCAGGCGGTTGGCGCCGTGCAGGCCGGCGGCGCATTCGCCCGCGGCGAACAGGCCGGGCAAGTCGGACATCTGCGTTTCCGGGTGCACGCGCACGCCGCCCATCACGTAATGGGTGGTGGGGCCGACTTCCATAGGTTCGGTTGTGATGTCGAGGTCGGCAAGCTGATTGAACTGGTGATACATGCTGGGGAGCTTCTTGCGAATGTGTTCCGGAGCATTGGGCAGCTTTTCTTTGATCCAGGCGATGTCGAGGAACACTCCGCC
>JAICMB010000290.1 GCA_025929455.1 Bryobacteraceae bacterium
AGAACAATCAAACGCCTACCACGGATCTGTTCACTTATGATCCGGTGCTCGGAGCCGCGCGAACGCTGGCGGTGAACCCGCTAACACCCGACCAGATTACAGCCGCGCTTCCGAGCGCGCCGGGCGGCAACGGCAATGCACTGAACCTGGCCGCGCTGGCCTCCGCAAAATCGACCAACGGATACACGTTTTCCGATTTCTACGGCAATCTGGCTGGGCGCGTGGGGCAGGATTTAGCGGCGGCGAAAGATAACACCACCTCGCAGCAGAGCCTCGTGACGCAGGCGCAATCGCTACGCCAGAGTATCTCGGGCGTTTCGCTCGATGAAGAGGCCACGCACCTGATCGCGTTCCAGCGCTCGTATCAGGCCACAGCCAAGATGATGACCGTCATCAACGGGCTACTCGATACCGTGATGGGGATTCTCCCCGCGACCGGATGACGATGAGGGCTAAATGATTAATTCCATCGACCCTGCCGGGGCAGCATTTCTGTTCGGCCTGAACAACATCCAACAGCGCGAGCAGATCGCTCAGCGGCAGCTTACTACCGGACTCCGCATCAACAGCGTCTCCGACGCGCCGGACCAGATCGCTCCGCTGATGAGCGTCCGCGCGCAGCTTTCGCACATGCAGCAGATCGATTCAAACCTCGGGCGCGTAAAAACGGAAACCGATTCGTCGGAATCGGCGCTCGAAAACGCGACCAAGCTCATGGACAACGCCCTCACGCTGGGCGCGGAAGGACAGCCTGGCACCATGTCGGCCGACTCGCGCGCGCAGATTGCCGGCCAGATCGGCGGCATCTTGCAGCAGATGGTGGCGATCTCCGGGACCAACGTAGAAGGCCGCTACGTATTCAGCGGCGATAGCGATCAGGCCGCGCCGTATAGTCTCGACCTTACGCAAACAAACCCCGTCAGCGCGTACGGCGGCGCCGACTCTACGCGCCAGATCCAGCTTCCGGACGGTTCCATGCTATCGGTCAGCCTCACCGCGCAGCAGATCTTCGACAGTCCGGACCCTACGCAGAACGTGTTCAATTCGCTGAACGCGCTGCGCAACGCCTTGCTCAACAACGACCAGGACGGCATTAACGACGCGATCGGCAACATCCGCTCCTCTTCCACCTACTTGAATACGCAACTCGCGTTCTACGGCACTGCTCAGAACCGCATTGACGGCGCCGTCAACGACGCCAAGAACTTCGAAACGCAATTGCAAACGCAGATCAGCGGCATCGAGGACGCCGACCCGGCACAGGCCATCACCGACCTGCAGCAGGCGACGGTGCAACAGCAGGCCGCCCTCGCTTCGCAGTCGAAGATGCCGCGCACTTCGCTCTTTGACTACCTGGCGTGAGCAGGTTCCGGGTTCCAATAGCCGCGCCGGTAGCGGACGGTGACGCGCGGGCGTTCCGGCGCCGTCCGTGCGGTTGTATGCGGACCCCGGCTCGCGCGACGACCGGAAACGCGCGGAACGCATGCTCGCACTGCTGATCGAGACCTCGCTGTTTGACTACCTGGCGTGAGCAGGTTCCGGGTTCCAATAGCCGCGCCGGTAGCGGACCGTCAACCCCGGCCGGCCCGGCACCGTCAACACAACTACATGCAAGCCCGGCTCGGGTGACGGTCGAAAGCTGATCAGGTACTGGCTTCGAATCTCCTGGCCAACGCGCGAAAGATTGAGTTCTAGCGCGCGCAGCGTTGCGAAATGCGCCGTCGCGCCGCCGGTCGCGAAAGTCAGCGCGTCGGCAGACTTCGTTTTCAGCAGACGTGCCGGCTCGGTAATGAGTCGCAGCCAGTTGCTATCACTCGGCGGCGGAGGCGCGTCGCTGCCTTTCACGGTGAACGCCGTCGCGTAAGCCGAAAACGTCAGCGCGTAAACCGAAACGCCCGCCTGCTGCGCCGCTTGAATCACGTCTGGAAGCTGCGCTTTGCTGCCGCGGTCACGGCTTTCGGCCACCAGCAACAGCACGCGCCGGCGCGGCGACGGCCGGGCTGCCAGCCGGTGTATGGCGTCCAGCGCGGCATCGAGCGAGCGGGCCTGTAGACCGTCCGCCCGCCGGATGCCGCGCAGCGCGGCCTCGATGCGGTCACCGTCGGATGTAAAGTCCTCGACCAGCCGCGCCTCGTCCGCGAACGACAGCACGGCCGCATTGCCGCCCTCGCCGGCGATAAGCGGCTGCACCATCGAACCCACCTTGTTCAGCTTCAACAGAACCGGCCCGGCGCTCTCGTTATTCTGAATCGCGATCGCGATCGAAACCGGCGCCGATACCGTGTCGGGCGCGTCGAACTGAAAATTCGTGACCGGTCGTCCCTCATCCGTGACTGCGAAATCCGAAGCTTGCAAGCCCAGCGCAAAATGGTTCTGCCGGTCCGTCACGGTCACCGGAACCACGACCAGCGGCGCTTCGGTTCGAATGACGTTCTGCTGTGCGGGTGCAACCAGAGGACAGATCAGAAGGGCAAGGGAGGCGAAAACAGAGGAGGGGAGCGGGCAGGGCCAGACTGCCCGCTCCGATACGTCTCGGAGGAGGACGTATTCGCTTTGCCTATCTAGTGCCGTAGCGTGCGCTTCCTCTCAGGATTTTCTTGCTCCGTACCCTCCGCCGCCCGGAGTTTCCACCCGGAACACGTCTCCCGCGCGCGCCGCGAACTCCGCCTTGCTTCCGATCGCGATGCTCTCGCCGCCGCGCACCATCGTGTTGCGCCCCGGCGCCCCCGGCGCGCCGCCCTGCAGTCCATACGGTCCGCGGTCCCGGCGGTCCGACAGAATAGTTACTTGGGCGGGAGTTAGGAATTCAAATTCGCGCACGATGCCGTCGCCGCCGCGGTGCTCCCCGTCGCCGCCCGATCCGGTGCGCACCGCGTATTTCAGAATCCGCACCGGAAACTGGTGTTCGAACGCCTCCACAGGCGTGTTCCAGCTATTCGTCATGTGCGTGTGCACCGCGCTGATGCCCGCGGCCCGCACGGACGCGCCCATGCCGCCCGCGATCGTTTCATACCAGGCGAACGAACGGCCGCGGTGCGCGTCCCAGCCGCCGAACGTCAGGTTGTTCATGGTGCCGGAACTCGCGGCCGGGATGCGCTCCGGCGCGGCTTGCGCCAGCGCACCCAGCAGCACGTCCGTGATGCGTTGCGAAGTCTCGACGTTGCCCGCGGCCATGGCGGCGGGCGGTTGCGCGTTCACCACGCTGCGCTCCGGCGCGATCACGCGCACTGGCCGCATCAGGCCCGCGTTGAACGGCACGTCTTCGTTCAGCAAACACCGGAACACATACATCGACGCCGAGAACGCGATCGCATAGTTCGCGTTTACCGAACCGGCAACCTGGGCGTCCGAACCGGTGAAATCGACCGTCGCGCTATCGCCATCGATCCTCACCCGAACGGCAATGCGCACCGGCCCGTGCCCTGCCCCATCCCCGTCCAGGTAGTCGGCAAATTCACAAACACTATCCGGCAAGCGCGCGATCGCCGACCGCATCATGCGCTCGCTGTACCGCTGCAGTTCGCGCATGTTCGCGTTCACGGCCGGCGCGCCGTACTTCGAAACCAGCGCGAGCAAGCGTTCCCCGCCGCGTCCGAGCGACATGCATTGCGCGACGAGGTCGCCGCGGCGTTCCTCCGGTGTACGCACGTTCGCGAGCAACAACCGCAGCAGCGGCTCGTCGAACTTGCCGCCGCGCACCAGCAGCACCGGCGGAATGCGAATGCCCTCCTGATAGATTTCGCGCGCCAGCGGCATGGAGCCCGGGCTCATTCCGCCCACGTCGGCATGGTGCGCACGCGCCGCTACGAAAAACGCCGGCCGGCTCGAACTCCGTGGGAAAACGCCCGCCACGGCCGTGATATCGGGCAGATGCGTACCCCCGAGGAAGGGATCGTTCACGATTGCGACATCGCCCGCGCGCAACTCGAACGCGGATGTCACGGCGCCCACCGACAACGGCATCGCGCCCAGGTGTACCGGCATGTGATCGCCCATCGCGACGGTCTCGCCGGCGGCGTCGTACACGGCGCAGGAGTAATCGCGGCGCTCCTTGATGTTTGCCGAAAACGCCGTTTTGCGCAGCACCGTGCCCATCTCCTCGGCAACGGAGACCAGCAGGTGCCGGAAGAGTTCGACCTGCACGGGATCGGGCCGCTTCATTTGCAGACGCCCGCGGCGATAAAAAACGCGGCTATCGCCGCCCAATGCTCGCCTTCTCGCGCTTCGAGCCGGTAAGTTTTGGTGCGTCCGTCGGCACGCAAACGAAGCGAGGAAGCGGCCGGCTTCTCGCGCTCGAAGACCAGCGAACCGGTACTGGTTTGCGCCGGCGCCCAGCTTTCGCCTCCGGTGTTCGTTTCGTAAATCTCCGCGCCGCCTGCCGCGGGTTTGAACAGCAAGCGTCCGCCCGTGGCGCCCTCGAACCGGAACGCGTCCACCGAGCCCATGCGCGAATCCTCAAACACGGGCCGGCGCCGCCAACTCGCGCCACTGTCGCTCGTCAGCAGGAAAAACGGATCGCGCGGCATCGGATGCGACAGCCAGCCGGCGATCCAGCCGCTGTCCGTCGTGAAACGAATTTGGTCGAGAACCGCGAACTTGATCCGTTCAAACGGCTCGGTCCAGGTCGCGCCGCCGTCGTTGGATGCCAGCAGCACGGAGGCGAGCGTCGCCTCAGAAGTATGGAAGTCGCCGCTGATGAAAATGCGATGGTGCTCCGCGGTGGCGGCGCTCAACTCCAGATACACCGCGCAGGGATCCGTGTCCGAGCACGCCAGTCCGAGCGTCTGCACGTCGGCATCGGGGCAAGCATACGTAAGTTCGACGGGCTTATGCGCCGGCGCAGCCCCGAATACGTGCAGCGACGCGGCAAACGCGAAGATCAAGCCGGTATGCCGCGCGGAATCCATGCGCACCATAATACTCCTCCGCACATCGGTCACCGCCGCCCAGCACCTCAATCTCCTCTCGTTCCCGCCACTTACAGCCCCTCGCCCAACCAGCCGCTCACCCCGCAGTTTATTCCTGTATCAGGAGCTAACCATGA
Organism: Bryobacteraceae bacterium; assembly: GCA_025929455.1. The sequence goes on from JAICMB010000290.1 coordinate 5,045, forward strand.
AACTCTCCCGTGAAGACCGAGCTGCCATCAATCGCCGGAACGCACAAAAGTCGACCGGCCCCAAGACCCCCGAAGGCAAGAAGCGCTCCTCGCTTTCAGCCCTCCGCCACGGCATGACAGGCCAGATCGTCGTCATGCCCAACGAAGACATG
>JAICMB010000633.1 GCA_025929455.1 Bryobacteraceae bacterium
CGATGGGCTTCGGGCTGCCGGCGGCGCTCGGCGCGCAGGTAGCGAATCCCGACAAGCTAGTGTTTTCGATCGTGGGTGACGGCGGGTTCCAGATGTCGATTCCGGAGCTGGCCACCATCGTCAACAACGGCTTGCCTGTGAAGATCATCATCATGAACAACGGCTATCTCGGCATGGTGCGGCAGTGGCAGACGCTGTTCTACAACAACCGTCTGAGCGCGGTGCAGTTGGATGGCTTCCCGGATGTCGAAAAGCTGGCCGGGGCGTATGGATTCAAGGGCAACACCGTGGAGCATCCGCGCGACCTGCGGGCCGCGCTGGAAGAGGCCGTCAACGAGAACGGGCCGTATCTGTTGAACGTGAAGGTATCGCAGTTTGAAAACGTATACCCGATGGTGCCGGCCGGCGGCGCGATCAACGAAATGGTGCTGCGGCCGCCGCAGCCGGTGGAGGCCTAACGATGCTGCAGGTAATTTCTCTTCTCGTGGAGAACCGGCCCGGCGCGCTGATGCGCGTCACGGGGCTGCTGAGCGCGCGCGGATACAACATTGAAAGCCTGACGGTCGCGCGCACGCTCGATCCCACGCAGTCGCGCATGACCATTGCGGTCGATGTAGAGCCGAACCAGCGCGCGCAGGTGATCAAGCAGATGAACAAGCTGATCAACGTGCTGCAGGCGTCGGATTTGAGCGACGGGCCAGCGGTGGTGCGCGAGATGGTGCTGTTGCGCGTGCGCGCGGCCATGCCGAGCCGCACGGCGATTTTGAAAGAAGCAGAGATATTCGGCGCGCGCGTAGTGGATTCTTCGACCGAGGGATTTGCGCTGGAAGCGACCGGCGATCCCGAGAAGCTCGACGAATTTATCGATGTGATGCGCAGCTACGGCGAAATCGAAGTGACGCGCTCGGGCGTAGTCGCAGTATCGCTCGACAACAAGAAGCTGCGCCTGGCGCCGCCGGTAGTGCGCGGGCTCGCGGAAGCAACGACGAATTAAAGGAAGCAATACAAAACCAAATGGCGAAACGATATTACGAGCAGGACGGCAACATCGGTCTTTTGAAAGACAAGACGGTTGCCATTATCGGCTACGGCAGCCAGGGGCACGCGCACGCATTGAACCTGCGTGATTCCGGGCTCAACGTCGTCGTCGGTCTACATCAGGGCAGCAGCAGCGCGGCGAAGGCGCAGGCAGCGGGGCTGAAGGTGCTGAACGTCGCCGATGCGGCGAAAACCGCGGATGTCTTGATGGTGCTGGTGCCCGATCATATCCAGGGCGATCTGTACAACAACGACATCGCGCCGCACATGACGCCGGGCAAGACGCTGATGTTCGCGCACGGCTTTAACATCCATTTCGGGCAGATCAAGCCGCCCGCCGGCATCGACGTTTCGATGATCGCGCCCAAGGCGCCGGGGCACCGCGTGCGCGAGCTGTTCACAGAGGGCGTGGGCGTTCCCGCGCTGGTGGCGGTGCATCAGGACGCATCGGGCAACGCGCTGCAGAATGCCCTGGCATATGCGGTGGCACTGGGCTGTCTGAAAGCCGGTGTTATCGAGACGACCTTCAAAGAAGAGACCGAGAGCGATCTGTTCGGTGAGCAGGCGGTACTGTGCGGCGGCGCCGCGGAGCTGATTCGCGCCGGCTTTGAAACGCTCGTAGATGCGGGCTATGCTCCCGAGATCGCGTACTTTGAGTGCCTGCACGAGTTGAAGCTGATCGTCGACCTGATCTACGAGGGCGGCTTGTCGTACATGCGGTACTCGGTTTCCGATACCGCCGAGTACGGCGACTACACCCGCGGGCCTCGCGTGATCAACGCGCAGACGCGGCAGGAAATGAAGAAGATCCTGTCGGAGATTCAGTCGGGCGAGTTCGCGCGCACCTGGATTGACGAGAACAAAACCGGGCGCAAGAACTTCTTGAACATGCGGCAGGGCGCGCGCGAGCAGAAGATCGAACGCGTGGGCGCCGAGCTGCGCGAGATGATGACATTTTTGAAAAGGAAGAAAGAGGCCGGCGTACCGCAGGATCAGGGTACGGCAGCCAAAGCCTAACCGGGCTGGGAGCAGACCATGCGCATCTTTACATTCGATACCACTCTTCGCGACGGCACGCAGGGCGAGGCCGTGTCCTTCTCGGTGGACGACAAGCTGATTATTGCCCAAAAGCTCGACGAGCTCGGTATCGATTACATCGAAGGCGGATGGCCGGGCTCCAATCCCAAGGACCGCGAATTCTTCGTGCGGGCGCGAGAGCAGAAGCTGAATCACGCCAAACTCACCGCCTTCGGCGCGACGCGGTTTGCGAAAAACAGCGTCGATACCGATCCGAACGTGCGCGCGCTCATCGACGCGGAGACGCCCGTGATTGCCATTTTCGGCAAGAGCTGGGATCTGCACGTGGCGCGCGCGCTCGGCATCACGAACGAAGAGAACCTGAAGCTGATCGGTGAGACGGTTCGCTTTCTGAAAGACCATGGCCGCGAAGTTGTGTACGACGCGGAGCATTTCTTCGACGGATATCAGGCGGACGCGGCGTACGCGCTGAAGACGCTCGAAGCCGCGAAAGAAGCGGGCGCGGATGTGCTGGTGCTGTGCGATACCAATGGTGGCACCATCCCCGGACGGCTGACTGAAATCATCGAGGACGTGCGTAAGCGGTTCGACGGCGTACTGGGCATCCATAC
>JAICMB010000134.1 GCA_025929455.1 Bryobacteraceae bacterium
CGCGCGACCATTGACGAGGTCGAAAACCCGATCCCGCTCTGGTTGAAAGCCGGCCGCAGGTTGGAAACGCGGTTGGAAACCGGCCCACAACGCAGCGTAGCCGCAACACGCGGCTACAGGTTTCGGCTGCAACTCGGGCATGGGCAGCCGGCAAGACCGGCCGCCCCACTGGAATCTGCGCGCGCTTGGGAGATATTTTGTAATACGCGGCAGCAGAGCCGCAACGCAAAACACGGGGCGAAACAGCGCCCCTCACGGCCACGTCCACAAAACGATTGCTCAACCTCTGGACGCGGGGCGGGATCTCCTGGCGCGAGCTGATTGTGCGCACCGGCCGCGAAGTCTGGCAGGACGAAGTCTTCGGCCAGGCGGCGCGGCTCGCCTTCTATCATTTCCTCGCGTTGTTCCCTGCGCTCGTGCTGGCGCTCCTCATCATGCGCGAGTTCGGCGCGACGGGTGACCAGTTGCGCCGCACCCTGGAGTCTTCGCTTGAAGGTATTCTGCCGGTGCAGGCTTCGAGCATCGTCACTAAAGCCATCGAACAGCTCTATACACAAGCGCCGCGCGCGAGCCTTGTGGTCGTCATCCTCAGCTCGCTGTGGGCCGCAGGCAACGGTATCTGGGCCGTGATCGTGGGGCTGAATCAAGCTTATGAAGTGGAAGAAGAACGGCCCTGGTGGCAGGTTCTCCTCACCACTGCCGCACTCACGCTCGTCCTCGGCATCATCACGCTCGCCGCCCTGGTACTTATCTTCTATGGGGCTGGCGCTGGACATGCAGATGCGCAGGGACGCCGCTCTATCGTGTGGAATGCGATCCAGTGGCCGATCTTGATCGTGCTGCTGCTGATCGCGTTTGCCGTGCTATACCGCTTCGCTCCGGATCTGCGCGACCTTCAGTGGCAGTGGAGCACGCCGGGCGCCGTCGTGGGCGTCGCACTATGGATCGGAGCGTCGCTACTGTTCCGGCAATACCTGCTGCATTATCACCAGTATCACGACATCTACGGTCCGCTGGCGTCGGTGGCAATTTTGCTGCTGTGGTTTTATCTATCCGGCGCGGCCATTTTGATCGGCGGCGAGCTTAATTCCGAAATCGAAAACGCGGCCGCGCGAAATGGCCACCCGGAGGCGCGCGCTCCCGGCGAAAAACGCCCCGGCGAAGGCCGCGCCCGTGCGCCCCAGCGCAGTGCGTAACCATTCCGCGTCACCGTTTTACGCTTTACGAGTCAAATCGTTGGCAGCACCGCCACATGATTGACGCCATTAAAGATATCTTCAGCAATGCTGTGTTCGTTGCCATCGTAGCTCACGGACTCATTGGCATTTCGCTCGTATGGGACAAAATTTTGTTGCGCAAGCCGCACATGAAGGATGTCGTGAATTACGTTTTCTGGCTCGGCGCAATGAGCGTGTTCGGCTGCATTCTGGCCTTTTTCGGCATGCACCTGCCGCCGCTCGGCATCATTTTTCTGGCGCTCGGCGCCGGGTTCATTCACCTGATCGCGAATTACTACTACTACGCAGCCCTCAAATCCGGCGAAGCATCGCAGACTCTCGCGATCATGGGCGGATTTTCCCCACTCGCGACGGTGCTGATCGGCATCCCGCTGCTGAGTAAATCGCTGGGCGGCACCGGCGTCAAAGTTGGGTTCGCTCTGATGGTGCTCGGCGGCTTTTTTATGTTCTTCTCCGAGAAGATCAATGTAAAAAAAATCATCCCGCTGGTGTTGATGTCGTCGGGCCTGTTCGGGTTGACCAACGTGCTACAGAAAGTGGCGTTCAACGCGTCGGACTTCATCAGCGCATACGTGTTCTTCACCATCGGCACCTTCGGCGGAGCGCTATTCTTCCTCGTCCGGAAGAAATGGCGCGAAGAAATTTTCACGAACTCAGAGGAAACTCCTCCCAGCAGCCGTTTCTGGTATTTCGTCAATCGCTTCGTTTCGGGTGTGGGTTCGTTTCTGATCTTTCTCGCGATCAGCCAAGGCAGTCCGGCCATCGTGGACGCGATTTCCGGAATCCGCTACGCCATCATTTTTATAGGCGCATTTCTGGTCACCAAGTATCGCCCGAGATGGCTTTGCGAGGAGTTCCACGGCTGGACGCTCACTGCGAAAGCGATTGCAACTGGCTTCGTTATCGCCGGACTGATCGTGGTGGGCCTCGCGGGAAAGGGCTCGGGCGGCTCTTCTGCGGGGCGCCACGAGACATTCCAAGCGGCCGCCGCGCACACGTTCCGATGGCGAGTTCTGGAGGTTACGGTACCCTAATGCGGCCTAGGCGCTTGTCATCCCGGCCCGCGGCTTGTAAAGTCAAACCAGCGGAGGATTTGCGATGAAATGTAGACTGTTGGTTAGCGCACTATTGCTGGCGCCCGCGGCTTTTGCGGATCCGATGTGCGTGCCCGGCACGCTGACCAGCTACATCGCGCTGCAGCCCGGATGTCAGATCGGGCCGATTCTGAATTTCGAAGGGTTCGGGTTTTCAGTCGCGGCGTCGGCCGGCGGCGCCGTGGCAGGTTCTACCGACGCTATCTTCGTCAATCCGACAGTGACGCCGGGATCGGCGTTCGGCGTTGACATGGACTTCACTGGTTTCAACGTGACAGCGGGCCAGTCGATTTCGTACCTGCTGACCTACACGATCGACGAGCCCCCGATCATTCGCGGCTATCGAACCAGCTTGTCCGACCCGCCGACGGCGCCCGCATTTACGCTGGTCGTGACGGAGCTGTGCCTGGGCGCACCATTCGACGGCGATACGTGTCCGAACCCGGCGATCATACAGGTGCTGTCGGATGGCCAGGGCACGAGCGTGCTGCAGGCTGCGAATACTTTTTCGCCGGTCGGCGTGCTCGGCGTCCGCACGACGATTAGGCTCGATGCCAGCCAAGGAGGGTTCGCGGATATTCTGGGCTACGGTGGCAGCGCCGTCGTACCCGAACCGGCCTCGGCGGCAATAACGGGTGCGGGCCTGCTACTGCTGGCTTCGTTTTGGCGGCGCCGCGCCGCGCGCTAGCTCACGCTCGAAGCGCGCCAGGTTGCTGACGATCTGCGCGCGCTTCGGTCCAGGGTTGGGCTTCAGCAACGCCAGCGCCTGCCTCTCGCTTGCAATCGCCTGCCCCAAGTCGCCGTTTTCTTCCGATGCGAGCGCGAGCATGTCGAGCAGCCCGGGATCGGAAGAGTGCGTGCTTTCCACCGCGTGCTGAGCCAGCTTTATGTCCAACGGTGGGTTGCGAAACTCCCCGAAGGGCGTGCTGAAGACAGCCCATAGATATTCGTACAGATCGAACGGCGACGCGCCCGGCTTCTCGACCACCGGGCGTAGATCGGCGAGCAGCGCTTGCGTCACCTGCTTCGACTCCGCCATCTTGCCGCGTTTCGCCAGCACCTCCGCCAAGGCGTTGCGCGCGCGGTTCTGATAGGACTGATACTGGGCGTTCGGATCCTGTGCGACGAGCGTTTCGAGCATCTGCAAGCTGGCGCGGAGACGCTCCTCCGCTTGCCCGTAGTCGCCGGATCCTTTAAAGGCCTCGCCGTCGGCAACCGTAAGGGCCGCGTAATCGCCCCGCAGCGTTTCGTTCGCGGGATTCGCCTGGCGCAGCTTGGAAATCATTTCGAGGGCGCGCCGGATGTGCTGTTCGGCTTCCTTCGGATTCCCGTTCTGGACCAGCATATCGGCCACGTGCCATTCCGCAAGCGCGGGACGGCGCCTCTGCTGCCAGCGCGCGCCCGGCACTTCCGCCAGTTCCTCGGTCCGCGTGAGCTCCTGGCGATAGCTCGCGAGTGCTCCGCTCAGGTCGCCCAGTTGCGATTGCGTGAGGCCCAGCCGGTACCACATGCGCGCCAAGCTCTGGCGCAGGTTGGTGTCCTCGGGATGATTGCGAACAGCGGTCTCCAGTTCATCGCGCAGCTGGAGATATTGCTTCTGCGCGCCTTTTCGGTCGCCGGTGCCGAACGCGATATCGGCCAGCTTCAGTTTCGTCAGCGCAAGGTCAGTCTCGAAACCGGGCGCCGTCGCCAACTCGAGTGCCTTCTGATAACTCTGTCGAGCCGCGGCCGCATCGCCGAGATTGCTCTCGTACACATTGCCCTGCAGGTCGCCGATCTTCAGATAGGCATTGATCAGCAGGTTGCGCAGCTTAGGATCGGCGGCGGCATTCGGCGAGAGCGCCTGAATGGTATCGACGATGCGAATCTGCGCTTTCTGGCGCGCCGAGGTCAGGCCCGATTGCATGGCGGTATCGAGTTCGCTCATGAACCCGACCAGTTCGAGCGTCATCTGCTTCTGTTTACCGGCGACGGTGGCAAAATGCACCGACACCGCGGTACTGCCGATGAGCGCGGCGGCGATACTGGCGGCGACCAGCACTCCGGCGGTGTGGCGCCGTAGAAATTTTCCGGTGCGGTAGCGCCAGGTATCTTTGCGAGCGGTAATGGGCGCGCCGCGCAGATGCAGATCGACGTCATGGCTTAGACGTTCTACGGACGGATAGCGCCGCTGCGGTTCCTTGCGCAGTGCCGTCAAAACGATGACGTCGAGATCGCCGCGCAGCCGCCGCCTCAACCGCTCGGCGCCCCCTGCAGACAAGACCACCGGCCCGTCCTCAATCTGGGCGGCGCTCGGCGGAGCGGGTTCCACATCGCAGACGGTATGCTCCATCTCGCGTTGCGTTACGCCGCGCAGGCGATACGGAAGCGCGCCGGTTAACAACTCGTACAGGAGCACGCCCAGCGCATAGATATCGGTCGCAGTGGTGATAGACTCGCCGCGTACCTGCTCCGGACTCGCGTATTGGGGCGTCATGGGGCGTATGTCCGCCCGCGTGAGCATGGCCGTGCCCGCGAAATTGCCGGGGCCCAGTAGCTTCGCGATTCCGAAGTCCAGCAGCTTCGCGGTACCGTTGTCCGTGACGAGGATGTTGCCCGGCTTGAGATCGCGGTGCACCACCAGGTTCTGATGCGCATACTGCACCGCGGAACAGACCGTGCGGAACAGTTGCAGCCGTTCGACTATAGAGAGGCCGTGCGAATCGCAGTAGCGGTCGATGGGAACGCCTTCGACATATTCCATGACCAGGTACGGCAACCCGGCATCGGTGGTACCCCCGTCGAGGAGGCGCGCGATGTTGGGGTGTTCCAGGCTGGCCAGCACTTCACGTTCGGTACGGAAACGCGCCAGTATTTCGTGCGTGTCCATGCCCGGTTTTACGATCTTTACGGCGGCTTTCTTGTGGAATTGCTCGTCGCCGCGCGCCGCCGCATACACCACGGCCATGCCGCCCATCCCAACCCGGTGCAGCAGCTTCCAGGGGCCCGCGTGCGTGCCTTCGAGCGAATCGGTGTCGATCGGTTTGCGGGTGGCGACCGCCGCCGTCATCGGCGCGGTCATGAAGTTTTGCGATTGCTCGTACCAGTGCAGCAGGTCGCGCACTTCCGCGATGAGCGATTCGTCCTCTTTACAGGTCGCGAGGAGAAATTCGGAACGCTGTTCGGGCGGTTGTTCGAGCGCAGATTCGAAAAGGGTCTTTACGTGTGCCCAGCGTTCCGATGTCATGCGGCCGTACCTCTCTGTCGAGCCATGTGAGCGGAATAGTGCGGCCGGCGGTCTTACTTCGTGCACCAGGCACGACTAGCGGAACTGCGCTTTACAGGCACAGAGTTGCGCGACTTTTATCGAGAACGCGCGCGGTCCGATGGCCTTCATTATACCGTACGTGAGGGGCCGTTAACGCCGGTTTTAGCGCTGGCGCGGGGGTAAGGAGCGGGATTGTTACAACACTTCGCCGACGAGCTTCTCGAAGTTCGCAGGCGTGACGAGCTGGAACCGCAACTCCAGCCGCGTAAACTCACGCAACTCGCGCGCCAGGTCGTCACTCGGAACTTCCGGGCTGGCCAGGAACATGCTTCCGGCGGCGATGCGGTAGGGCAGCACTTTCCAGGTCCGCACCACGCGTTTCGGTAGCGCGCGTGTGGCGGCGGTTTCGACTTCGTGAGGTTCGACCGGGGCGGCCGGCACGCTCTGTTGCATGCTGAGCGCCTCGTACAGATCGTCTTCGGTGATCTTACCGAGCGCGAGCAGGTGTTCGCCAAGCCGTACATCGCGCGGCTGCGTGGCGAGCGCGTGGTCGATCTCTTCGTGCGAAACGAACCCCATTGCCGCCAGCACCTCACCCAGCTTGCGTTTGTGTTCCAGCAGGGCGTTGCGTGAGGGGTAGGCGTGCTCCGTCTTTACCCAGCGCAGCGGTTCGTGCCGCCAGCGTGCCAGAGCATAGCGCCAGAGCGCGCGCCGGGAGGCGAGCGTGTTGATGTAGTTGCCGCAGAACACGCGCGGCACGACCCCGAGCGCGAACACGGGCCCATACAGCCGTGCCACACAGGCCATGCGGATGAACATCATTACGCCGCCCATGCCGAACGTTGCAGTGGCCAGCCAGGCGTGCGCGTGCAATCCACCGGCGAGCGCCCAGGGCGTGTGCCACACGCGCGACCAGAGCAAGGTCGCGGAGCCGTAAAAGAACAAAACGTTCGTGAGCAGGCTGGCGGGGTTGCCCACCAGGCCTTTACGATCGCGCCAGAACCAGTACACTTCGCCCGGCTTGCCGCGCCATCCGTGCCGCTCCCAGGTCTGCAGTGCGATGCCGGTGACCCAGCGCGCGCGCTGACCGATCGCTGCCTTGCGGTCGTGCGGAAAAAACTCGCGTGTCGCGATCCAATTGCGGCCGGTTGCCTCGCCATTTTGGCGCTGCAACGGCACGAACACGTGCTTATACCCGAGCCGGTGCAACCGCATACCGTTCTCGTAATCCTCCGTGAGGCAAGCCGGCTCGAAAATACGGTTCGACTCCGTTTCCGCCAGACGCTCCAATGCCACTCGTGAGAACGCCGTGCCCACGCCGGCCGACGGCGTGAAGCTGCCCATCACCGCCCGCACGCGCATGTCCTTGGACTGGAACTCGCCGAATTCGTCGCAATAGACGCCGTGTACGAGTTGCCGCAGCGAAGTGTGGAGCGCGAGCACCGGCACCTGCACCATGTCGTAGCGGTCCAGATACGCGTTGGCCACCAGCAGCGACTGCGGATGAATCAGGTCCTCAGCGTCGTGCGTGAGAATGGCATCGAAGCGTACGCCGTGCTGCTCCTCGTAGAGCAGCATGCGCTGGTACACCCAGTTGAGGCAGTCGGCCTTCGAGGTCGGGCCGTCATGCGCGCAAACCGCCAGGTGCACGCGGGAGAAGCGCGCTTCGGCCTCGCGCACCGCGTCAAGCGTGGGCTCGTCATTCGGGTATGCGCCGACGAAGAAATCGTAATGGCGGTAATCGATGGCCGCCACATTGTGCTCCAGCATGCGGCCGATCACCTGGTGCTCGTGCCACAGGGGAACGAAGATCGCCAGCCGTTTCTGCGGACGGGCCCGAAGCGCGGCGGCGTCGAGCGCGGGCGCGTTGCGGTCGCCGCGCAGCAATACGCCAAGCCACACCGCCGCCACCACCAGATCGTCCAACCCGCTGACCAATAACACCCACGCAAGCGGCACGAAGCACGCCAGCGCCCCCGCGTCGAGCCAGTGCACACATGTGGCGAGGGCTGTCAAGGTAGGCAGTGCGGCGCGCGTGAAAAAGTTCGCACGGTTTTTGTGTGAAAATCGGCGCAGCGATGAAGCGAGCGATTCTATTCGCCCTGGCGTACCTCCTGACGGCGTGGAGCGCGTCCCGGCAGAGCGCGTTCGAGTTCGCAATCATCGGCGACCGCACCGGCGAACCGCGCGCGGGCGTCTACGAGCGCGTCTGGCAGGACGCGGCGGCGCAGCATCCCGCGTTTGCGATCAACGTCGGCGACACCATACAGGGCGGTGAAGGGTCGCCAGCGGTCGAAGAATGGGCGAAAGTTAAGGCGATATGGAAGAAGTATCCGTTCCCGTTCTTCGCGGTGCCTGGTAACCACGACATCTGGTCGGATGCTTCAGCAGGTGCGTTCGAGCGTGCGACGGGACATCCGCCGCAATACAGCTTC
>JAICMB010000258.1 GCA_025929455.1 Bryobacteraceae bacterium
TCAAGGGTGAAATCGGGATTACGAGCACTCCTGTGATCGATCCCGCTCGCGGACTTCTGTACGTTCTGGCCCGGACACAAGAAACTGCGGGAGGCATAACGACCTATGTTCAGAAACTGCATGCCTTGAACATAACCACAGGCGCGGAAGCACAAAACAGCCCGGTAGTGATTCAGGCGTCGGTGCCTGGTACCGGTGACGGGAACGATGGTAATGGGCATGTTCCATTCGACGCTCTTCGAGAAAATCAAAGGGCAGGCTTGCTGCTGTTGAACGGCGTTGTTTATATCACATGGGGTTCCCTGTGCGACGTCAGTCCTTATCACGGCTGGGTCATCGGCTATGACGCGAGTTCACTCGCGCAAGTAGCGGTTTACAACGTAACGGCCAACGGCTTCGGAGGCGGCATCTGGCAGGCCGGTGCGGCGGCCGCTGCGGACGCGAGCGGGAATATCTATGTCGCAACCGGAAACGGGACGTTCGACGCCAACGGCTCCGGAATCGATTATGGAGACAGCTTCCTCAAACTGAATTCCAGTGCCGGATTGTCGGTGAGCGATTCGTTCACTCCGTTCAATCAGAACATCCTTAATCGCTTTAATGTGGACCTCGGCTCTGTGGGCACCGTCCTTCTACCGGACCAGCCGTCGGCTCCCACTCATCTGCTGGTCGGCAGCGGCAAGGAAGGGCGCATCTATCTGCTCAACCGCGACAACATGGGTACGTTCAATGCCGGCAGCGACAGCCAGATCGTGCAGTCGCTACCCAACGCCTTCCCTCGCGGCATTTGGGGTCTGCCAGCATACTGGCAGAACCAGGTCTATATCCAAGGCGTCAACGACGCTGTCAAGGCGTATCGGCTGCATAGTGGAAGTCTGTCGTCGATGCCGGTGTCCAGCCAGTCCGTTACGTTCGGATATCCTGGCTCCGTCCCGTCCATATCTGCGCAAGGCACGGCGAACGGCATCGTTTGGTCGCTGGAGTACAACACCAGCAGCGCGGCCGTCCTCCATGCGTACGATGCCGCCAATGTTTCGCGGGAGCTCTGGAACAGCGCGCAGTCCGGTGCCCGGGATCAGGCAGGCTTGGGTGCCAAATTTGTTGTTCCGACGGTGGCCAATGGAAAGGTCTACGTGGCAGGCGCAACCGAGCTCGACGTGTACGGCCTCCTCCCTTAACGCCCAAAAACAGTTCCACGGTGCGGCCGACAGCGAAGCAATTACTCGAGTTGCGCGCCTCAAGCAGCAGATCATTGCGCCGCGGCGGCAACCTTTCAGCAATGTCGCAGCCGCTCTCGCCCGCGCGCGCACGCCCGGCGAAGCCCGCCGATTCGTCTTGCAACTAGGGCCTGCACCGCCGTTGCCTATACAATACTCTCAATGCGTTTCAGTGTCCTTATTGTTGCCATTGTTGCCTGTCTGTTGGGCGCCGTTTCCAGCTTTGCCGCCCCGTCATCGAAACCCGTGTACGTCGTGCTGTGGTTCGATACCGAGGATTACATCGAGCCCGCCGCGGACGATGCGGCGTTGCGCATTGCCACGGACCTGACCGCGGAGCGAGTCCGCGGCACGTTCAAAGTAGTGGGCGAGAAGGCCCGCATGCTGGAACGCCGCCACCGCATGGACGTGATTCGCGCGCTGTCGCTGCACTGCATCGGCTATCACTCCAACTTCCACAGCATGCCGCCTCCACCCGCGGTTTATCTGCGCCGCATGGGGTTACTCGAAGGAGCTGCGGAGTTCCAGCGTCGCGAAGAACCCGGCGTTCGAGACATCGAGCGAATATTTGGAGTCACGCCGGCCTGCTACGGACAGCCGGGTTCGTCGTGGGCTCCGCAAACGGACATCGCTCTGCGCAAAATGGGCATCCACGTTTATCTCGACGACGCACCGCAAATCGGTCTCGACGATCAGCCAATGTGGTACGGCGGACTGTTGTACATCTTCAACATGGGCCGGTATCTCATCCGGCCCGATCTGGATCACGAGGACCGCAACCCCGCCATTCTGCGCCGCTTCGATCAGGCTGTCGCCACGCTTTCCGCGAACGGCGGGGGCGTGATCAGCACGTATTTCCATCCGACGGAGTTTGTCACGACAGAGTTCTGGGATGCCGTGAATTTCTCGAACGGCCTCCCGCGCGAGCGCAGCCAATGGGTGCGTCCGCACCGCCGCACTCCGCAGGACACAGAACGCTGCTTCCGCATTCTCCGTGAGTACGTGGAGCATGCGAAGCAGAACCCGAACGTTCGCTTCGCAACCGCGCGCGATCTCCTGAAACTATACGAGAGTCCGTTTGCTCCGGAACTACCGCGCGACACGATCGCCGCGCACCTCGCAAAAGAGATTACCTTCCTGCGCACGGAACACGGCAATCTTTCAGGGGCCGACATGTTGCTGCAGCTTCTCGGACTGCCCAACGAATATGTGGACGGTCCCACGAGACGCGGGGCGAGCACCTACGCAGACGCAACCATTCCGCGCTGGCTGTTCGACAGCGCACGGAAGGATGTGATCTCGTTCATTCAGACGAACGGGCGGCTGCCGAGCGAAGTGTTCCTGGGCTCGCAAACGCTTTCGCTCGCCGATTTCACAGCCACACTGGCCGGCGAGACGGCATCATCCGGTCCCGTACGCGTCCAGCGCGGCCATCTCGCTTTTGAGAAGTACGTTGCAACCGATCCCGCCGCGTCCTTTCGCTGGCCGATTCACCCGCCGGGATTTTCCGCGCCCGAATTGCTCGAACTGGGTCGCTTGCAGGCCTGGACGCTAAAACCGGCCCGCTTACGCTGAGAAACGTGGGGCAGGTTGGTAACCTGCGGCCGATTGTCAATCGGCCTTGTCGCTCGCGTGAGCCAGTTCCTTCGCGGTTAGAATGGATGAGGCGGGCGTCCCGCCGCATTTTCCTATACATGCACATCGAAGGTTGTAAGCACGAACTCGAATTTACGGTCCCGGTAGACGAAATCGATCGCGAGACGGAGCGCGTCATCGGCGATTTACAGAAAAAAGTGCGCCTGCCGGGATTCCGGCCCGGCAAAGCGCCCGCCAACATTGTGCGCAGCCGCTTTGCGCGCGAGGTGCGCCAGGATGTGCTCGAGGCGCTCATCCCGCGCCATCTCGAAAAGCGCTTCAAGGGCGAAGAACTGAAGGTGGTCGGTACGCCGTCGATCACCGATCTACACTTCAATCCCGGCGAGCCGCTCACGTTCAAGGCAGAGTTCGAGGTCGCGCCCGAGGTGTCGCTCGAAACGTATCAGGGCCTGACCGCGCACTACGAAGAGCCGCAGGTTACGGACGAAGATGTAGACGAACGCCTGCAGCAACTGCGGGAGCAGAAGGCGCAGTTCGTAGGCATTGAGCCGCGCCCGGCAGAGGACGGCGACTATGCTGTAGTTGCGCTCGATAGCCTCTCGGACGTGCAGCCGGCGATGCATCAGGACGAGATGACGATCCATGTCGGCGATCCCGAAACGATGGCGACGTTCAGCGATGCGGTGCGCGGGATGAGTCCCGACGAGGAGAAAGAGTTCGAGGTCACGTACCCGGAAGATTACGGCTCCGATAAGCTGGCCGGCAAGACCGTCAAGTTCCGGATGAAGCTGAAGTCGCTGCGGCGGAAGGAACTGCCGGAGTTGAATGACGATTTTGCGACCGAGCTCGGGGACTACAAGGACCTGAACGAAGTGCGCGATGCCATACGGCGGGCCATCTTTTCCGAGCGCCAGTTCGCCAAGCAGCAGAGGGCCAAAGAGGAGCTGGTCGACCGTCTGGTCGAGGCGCACGATTTCGCGATTCCGGAAGCATTTATTGAAAAGCAAATCGAAAATGAGGTCGGCGGATATCTGCGGCGCTGGGCCGCGCAGGGCATCGACGTTTCAAAGCTGAACCTTGATTGGAACAAGCTGAAAGAGTCACAGCGCACGAAAGCCATTCGGGATGTCAAAGCGTCGCTGCTGCTCGAAAAGGTTGCCGATCGCGAAGCCATCCACGCGACGCAGGATGAAGTCGATCATGAAGTGCAGCGCATCGCGCGGCAGGAGCGCGAGCCCGTTGCCGCCGTGCGCAAAAAACTTGAGAAGGACGGCACCATCGGCCGCATCGCAGGTCACATTCGCACCGAGAAGACACTGAACTACCTTTTCGAGCACGCCCGCAAAGTGGCGGGCGAGCCCGAACCGCAGCCTGAAGCGCCGGCTCCCGAGCCGGCCGACATCGTAACGGAGTAGCCGCCGACTGCCTGTCAAAGCGCGCCGTATGTATCGCAAGATGCGGGGCGGAGCGCAAGCGCACTTGATGGAATGCGAAGACGGCAATTTCTACGTCGTCAAGTTCCGGAATAACCCACAGCACCGCCGCATCCTTATAAACGAATGGATCTCGGCAGTCTTTCTGCGCCACCTGGAAATCGCGGCTCCGGAGACGGCGATCATCGAGATCACGCCCGAGTTCCTGGCCGCAAATCCCGACGTGTTTATGCAACTCGGCTCGCGGCGTATTGACGTGGAGCCCGGGTGGCACTTCGGCTCTGCCTTTCCCGGCGATCCCGGACGCGTTCCGGTGTACGATTACGTTCCCGATCTGCTGATCGAAAAGGTCGCCAATCTGTCGCACTTTCTAGGCGTGCTGGTGTTCGATAAGTGGATGGGCAATGCCGATTCGCGCCAGGCGGTTTTCTATCGCGCACGATTGAAGCACGGCCCGCACGCAGACGGTTTTATCGCCAGCATGATCGACCACGGCTACGTGCTCGACGGACCGCACTGGAACCTGAACGATTCGCCGCTGCAGGGCCTGTACTTCCGTCCGATCGTATACCAGAATGTGCGCGGGTTCACCGATTTCGAGCCTTGGCTGGCGCGCGTCGTGAATTTTCCTGATGAGGTGATTGACGACGCGCTCAAGCAGCTTCCGGCGGAGTGGGTGCAGCAGGACTACGAAGCGCTAGAGCAGCTCATGCACCGGTTGCAAGCGCGCCGCAAGCGCGTCCCCGATCTGGTTCGAGACAGCTCACGCGGGCGGATCAATCCGTTCCCACACTGGAAGTAATCTCGCGCGCCAGACGTGCCGCGGTCGCGGGGGCAAGCAGGATTCCGTTGCGGAAATGTCCGTACGCCAGCCAGACGTTGGTGCCGGCGATATTGCCGATACGCGGTTCGTCGTCCTCGGTGCCCGGCCGCAGGCCCGTCCAGCACGCAACCGGCGTTTTGTCCACAAGCTCCGGCCAGATCGCGGCGGCACGTTTGTGAATGTCGCGGCAGATGTTTTCGTCGACGGCGGCGTCGAACCCGGCGCGCTCCTGCGTCGAGCCAGCGATGGTGAAGCCGGTCCCGCGCTGGACTATGTAGGTTTCTTTGTAGCGGCGGATGCTGCCCAGCGAGCCGGGAGCAAGTTGGAACCCGATCAGGTGTCCTTTCACCGGCACGGCCGGCGGTAGTTCGATCCGCTTGCCCGAGCGCAACAGCCGCACCATGTTCGACCACGCGCCCGCCGACAGCACGACCGCGCCCGCCTGCTCGGTATCGAATTCGCCGA
>JAICMB010000720.1 GCA_025929455.1 Bryobacteraceae bacterium
CTTGAAATGAATGTCTCGGAGAGCGTAAACCGGAAGGATGAAGAAGACGCCGGAGACATTCATTTCAAGGACGTCGACGACGCCCAGCTCGATCAGCTCCGGCTGCGCGTTGCCGCGGCACTTGCGAAATAACGGGTGACGATATGATCCAGTTTCTGATTCTTGTCCTTGCGCTCGCCGCGCTCGCTCCGGGAGCGGGCGCAGCACAGGTTGTCTCTAGCCGCTCGCTGACGCGCGCGGCTCAGAATCGGCTCTCTCCGGTTAGCGAAACTGACCGAGCCGCGACCGTGAGGGAGCGGTTGCGGCAGACTTCTCAACAGATCCCCCGCACGCCCGCCGGCCCGCTCGTCATCAGCGAGCGATGGCCGCAGACTACCGACCTAGCGTCCTGGACCCGCGATGTGATGCGGTTGGAGCATGTCGAGCATGCCTCCGACACCGCTCAGGCGCGCGCGTTCTTCGAGTGGCTGCGGCTCTTCTCGCGCATGGCCATCGGCGGAATGATTCAGGCGTATGAGGGCGACTACGGCCGCGAGCACTACGTCACCGATGCCAATAAGAACCTGTTCGTCTACGGCTGGGGATTTTGCGATACCTCCAGCCGCATCGCCGAAGCCGCCTGGAAAGAGTACAAGAACGACGCGCGCGCCGCGAGCCGCGTGTGCGTACAGCACGCCGACGGCGGATATCACACGATGTACCGGCTGCTGCTCAACGGACGCTACGCCGCCTTCGATCCTCGCTACGGGTATTACTTAATCGACCACGATGCTCCCGATGCGAGAATCCTCGATTGGGCCGAGGTGGGCGTGAATGCGAACATTCTCAAGAACCGCAATTTTGCGAACCACAGCCGGCCGTTCTTCGAGATCTTCGGTCTGGAATGGGACCGCGCGCTTCTACTGCAACCGGTTTACTTCGAGAGCGAGCGTGCGTGGCGCGCGGCAGGCGCGCCGAAAGAATCCGTTTTCGGAGACAGCCAGTATCAGATGGACACGCGCTTTCACGACATGTCCTTCCGTCTACCAAAGGGCACTTCCGTGGAGCGCTTCTGGGACAACTCCGCGCGTGAGTTCTACGTTCCGGCGGCCAAAGCAGCGCAGCGGGAATTTCCCTTTCTGCCCACGGGCCGCTTTTACCGCGTGACCGAAGCATCCTTGAACGGCAACTGGCCTAAGTACGACCCGAACTACAAAAAGGCCGAACCTTACCTGGTTACGGTGCCGTCTGGCGAGGGCTATAGCCCCGATATGGCGGGCAAGCGAAGCATTGGACAGGCCTGGGGCCGTATCCGCTACACGCCCGACCTTCGCGGCGGCGACTTCACCGACGCTCTCGCGCCAGGCGCAACGCTGGTTCATGCAAAAACAGCGCCGTATCTGCGTCCGCGCGAAACCGGCGGCGGCGGCGAAGCGACGTTCGATTTCTACAGCCCGTATGTCCTGGTCGACGGCGCCCTCACCGCGAAACTAGCCGGCGATGGCGTCAAGCTCGAAATACGTACGCTCGCGCCGAAGCCTGCCGGAGAAGCAGATCCGGATGTCTGGTCGCGCTGGCAGACACTCGACTTCGATCCACGCGGCGGAGCCATACAACTGGGGCGCCCTCGCTACAACGGCCGTGACGTCAGCATCGACGGAACATACCGTTTTCAGATTCGCGTCTCCGTCAGTTCCAACGCGAACCCCACTGCGCCCGCCGGTCTCAACAGTTTCGGCCTCCAGCTTTATTTTGAAAACGGCATCATGTCGATCCCGCAGATCTTCGCAGGCCGCAACACGATTCATTTCAAGCTCGACAACGCCGCCAATCTGCGCGCGCCGGTCCGCGTCACGTATACATACCAGACCGCTGCCGGAGAGCGGTCGCAAGTGAACGTACTACGCGCTTCCGATTTTCACGGCAACACCGCTCAATATTCGTTCGCAGCGCCGGGTTTGATTCGCTGCAAGTCTCTGGTGATCGCTTATTGAAGCTGCGCCATCCGCCACCGCGCGGACTCTCGCACACCGGCTTCCGTCGTTACGAACGCTGCCACATCGCCGCGGCGCTCCACGTACGCGAGTCCGCTCTCCGCGCCCAACACGCTCACCGCCGTCGCCAGCGGATCGGCAATCACGCCAGCCGGAGCGCGGACCGTCACTTCGATCCTGCGCGTCAGTCCGTAGCCCGTGCGCGGGTCGATAATGTGCGAATACCGCTCGCCGCCGGCGACAACGA
>JAICMB010000510.1 GCA_025929455.1 Bryobacteraceae bacterium
ATACGACATGTGGCTGCGCTACGCCCCGCAGCAGTACAGCGGCCCCGTCCCCGCCGTAGTCGTCGTCGAAGGCTCATCCCCGCTCCTCACCAGCGCGCGCGACGAACTGATCCGCGGCATCCGCGGCATGTTCGGCCGCACGCTCCGCATCGAAACCACTCTCCCGCAAGAACCCGCGTTCATTCTGGGAACACAGTGGGACAGCCGGTCGCAGTTTGCCGGCTGTCCTTCCACCCCCGACAGCTACTGCATCGCAACCCAGGGCGCCTACACCTTCATCACCGCCCCCGACCCGCGCGGTGTCCTCTACGGCACATTCGCCCTCCTCCGCAAAATCGCCCTCGGCGAGCCCATCACAAACCTCCACGAGGCACAATCCCCCTACGCCCCCATCCGCTGGATCAACCAATGGGACAACCTCGACGGCTCCATCGAACGCGGCTACGGCGGCCGCTCCATCTTCTGGCAAAACGGCCACGTGCGCCCCGATCTCACGCGCGTCAGCGACTACGGCCGCCTGCTCGCCTCCCTCGGCCTCAACGCATGCAGCATCAACAGCGTCAACGCCAACCCGCGCGCCATCACCGCCGATTTCATTCCCGAACTCGCACGCATCGCCGCCGCGTTCCGCCCCTGGGGTGTGCAGACAATCGTAGCGGTCGACTTCGCGAGCCCTAAAACCATCGGCAGCCTCGACACCTTCGACCCGCTCGACCCCCGCGTCGCAGCGTGGTGGAAAGCGAAAACCGACGAACTCTATCGTGCCATCCCCGACCTCGCCGGCTTCGTTATGAAGGCCGACTCCGAAGGCCGCGCGGGCCCCTCCACCTACGGCCGCACGCACGCCGACGCCGCCAACGTGGTCGCGCGCGCGCTCAAGCCACATGGCGGCCTGCTGCTCTATCGCGGCTTCGTCTACGACCATCACATGAACTGGCGCAACCTGAAGAACGACCGCGCCCGCGCCGCCTACGACAATTTCAAGCCGCTCGACGGCGACTTCGACAACAACGCCGTCATACAAATCAAAAACGGCCCCATCGATTTCCAAGTGCGCGAGCCTGCCTCGCCACTCTTCGGCGCACTTTACAAAACGAACGAAACCATCGAGCTGCAAATCACGCAGGAGTACATGGGCCAGGCGCGTCATCTCGTTTATCTCGTTCCACAGTGGAAAGAGGTGCTCGATTTCAACGAGCAGGCTGGCTCGCCCGACACGCCCGTAAAAGCGCTCGCCGCGGGCAGACCGCTGCCCGGCCGTCGCGTGACCACCGGCGGGTTCGTCGGCGTCGCCAACATCGGCCTCGACGACAACTGGTTCGGCAATCAGTTGTCGCAAGCCAACCTGTACGGCTTCGGACGCCTCGCCTGGAACCCCGACTTGACCGCCGCGCGCATCACGCACGAATGGGTGCGCCTGACCTTCGGACCCGACGCGCGCATCATGGAAACACTGTCGAGCATGCTGCTGCGCTCCTGGCGCGTCTACGAGAACTACACCGGCCCGCTCGGCCTGCAAACGCTCACCGATATCGTGGGAAACCACTATGGTGTCGCGGTCGAAGCATCCGAGCGCAACGGCTGGGGCCAGTGGCATCGCGCCGATGCGCACGGCGTGGGCATGGACCGCACCGTCGCCACCGGCACCGGCTTCATTGGTCAATATTCGAAACCCGTCGCACGCATGTTCGACTCGCTCGCCGCCTGCCCTGACGATCTGCTGCTGTTCATGCACCACGTCCCCTACACGCACGTGTTGCACGACGGCAAGACCGTCATTCAATACATCTACGACTCGCACTACGACGGCGCTGCCGCCGCCGCGGCGTACGTGCCCGAATGGGAATCGCTACACGGTCGCATCGACGAGCCGCGCTACACGCAGGTGCTGCATCAGTTCGAATACCAAGCCGGACAGGCCGTCGTCTGGCGCGATGCGGTAACGCGCTGGTTCCACCGTGAATCCGGAATCCCCGATGCGAAAGCGCGCGTCGGTCACTATCCCGGCCGCACGGAAGCGGAAGCGATGGCGCTCAACGGCTACGCCATCATCGACGTGAAACCCTGGGAAGCCGCATCCGGGGACAAAGCCGTTTCCTGCCCCGAGGCACAGTGCAGCGCTGCGGTTCGCTTCAACGGCGCGTCCGGCTGGTACACCGTACGCATCGAATATTTCGATCAGAACGACGGCGCCGCACATTACCGGCTCAAGGTCGGCTCACAAATCATTGACGAGTGGACCGCGGGCGACCATCTCCCCACGCGCCGCATCGACAGTTCCTCGTCTACACGCCACACCATCACCGGTGTCGCGCTTCGCCCGGGCGATTGGATCAGGATCGAAGGCATCCCGGACGGCGGCGAAACGGCGTCCCTCGACTACATCGAAATCCACCCGGCGAAAACGCTGCAATAGATAACCCAATCACAGCGTCAGACAAATGGAACTTAGTTCTGTACGGATGCACAGACTGCTCTCGATCTGCGCGCTGCTCGCTGCCTGCGCGAGCGGTGCCACGCAGCCGCCCCCCACTAACCAGGTCACGCGAGAGACGCTGCCCAATGGCCTGCGCGTCATCATTGTGACCGATCCGCTGGCGCCGGTCGTCACCGTTGAAGAAAACTATCTCGTGGGCGGCAACGAAACGCCACCGGGCTTCCCCGGCATGGCGCACGCGCAGGAACACATGATGTTCCGCGGATGCCAAGGCCTGAGTGCGGGACAGATTGCGGCCATCTACGCGCAACTGGGCGGCTTCGGCAACGCCGATACGCAGCAGAACATCACTCAGTATTTCACCACCGTGCCTGCACAAGACATGGAAGTCGCACTGCGCACCGCCGCTGCGTGCATGGCGGATGCGGACGATTCGCAGCAGCAGTGGGCCGAGGAGCGCGGCGCCATCGAGCAGGAGGTCGCGCGCGATCTGTCGAACCCGACCTACAAGTTCGTCACGCGGTTGAACGAAGACATGTTCCGCGGCACGCCTTACGCGCACGATCCCCTCGGCACGCGGGCATCGTTCGATGCGACCACCGGCGCGATGCTGAAGAAATTCTACTCGGAATGGTACGGGCCCAACAACGCTGTGTTGGTGGTATCGGGCAAGGTCGACGCGACGGCCGCGCTGGCGAGCATCCGGCGTATTTATGGAACGATTCCGAAACGCAACACTCCAGCACGTCCAGAAATCAAGCTACAGCCCGTGAAGGCCGAGTCCTTCACGATGGAAAGCAATCTTCCCTACACGCTGGTGTTCGTGGCGTACCGCCTGCCGGGAACCGACGATCCGGACTTCGCTGCCGTGCGCGTGATGTCGGACGTGCTGTCGAGCCAGCGTGCGAATCTGTATGCG
>JAICMB010000575.1 GCA_025929455.1 Bryobacteraceae bacterium
CGTCGGTAAGATGGCGCGCCGCGTCGCGACGGTCGACGTACGCCGCCGGATCGGCGCAGTTGGCGAATTCCAGATCGTTGACCACTTTGCTGCGTTCGACGTCGATGTGCCGGAAGACTTTGTGTGTCACGGTCATGCTGGAACGATTCAGCGCGATGCCGGTGTCGTGCGTGGCGGCGCCCAGCCAGACCGGCTGGCCCCAGGAGGTTTGCGCCTGCCAGATGCGGACATGATGCCGGCGCGCGATGGTGTTGAAAGATTTCTCGAGCACCAGGTCGGGCTCGCGGCCATCGTAGAGCAGCGGCGACACGGGCGCGGTGGGGTAGCCATGCATGCCCATGTAGGCGGCGTAGGTTCGCGAATACGATTTGCGGTTTAGCGGCTCAGCCAGCTCCCAACCGGCCGCGTGAAAGGCGTCCAGCAGTTCGTCGCGCGTGCCCAGAAACGCGAGGTTCACGATATCGTCGGCCGGCTCGCCTTTGGGGCGGCGAACCGTGAACGGCTGCCCGGAGAGCCATTCGTCCAGGTCCGGCCCTACGTGCCCCGGCGCGGCAGCGGAAAATTCCGGCGCGCGTTCGGGCGCGGCGAGCAAGACCAGATCCAGTTCCGTTCCGGCCGGCATCTCTATCTCCGGTTCCGGCATGCGGAACATGGCACAGCGCACGGCGAATATGGCGGCCGCGCCGAGCGGGCCCAGCGAGTAGCGCGTCCAGATCATACCGCTCGCGCCGGTGAGGCCGAACAGCGAAGTCGGCAGCAGTTTCATGCGGGGGCGGAACCATAGTCCCTGTAGGAGCGAAGTCGCGCTGTTCGCCGCCAGAACGCCTTTGATGCGTCCATCCCGCGAGACCTCTTCGCGCGCGTTGTCCACGCGAAAGAGGCGCGCGCTGAACGGAAACGTGCGGCCGTCCGGAAGCTCGTATTTTGTAAACGACAGATCGATGTGCGCGCGCTCGTGTACGACGCCGATGCCGACGCGAGCCACCGAGCGCACCACGCCCGAAACCGTGCTGTGCGAGGGAATCAACACCTCGCCGTCAGAGCCGGTGTACGGCGCGATGACCACCGCTTTAAACGCGCTGCCGTGACGTGCCGTATAGCTGCCGATGGCGGTCTCGAGCCGTAGATGCAGGCGTGCGGGAGGAGCGGCGCTCGCAATGCCGGCGAAGACGGCGAGCAGCAGCACGGCTCGCCAAAGCGAGAGCCGCGGTTTATTCATGCGCGCGACGCCTGCCGTAAACAAACGCGGCCAGCGGATAAGCGAGCACGCAAATGACAATGCTCGCCAGGCCGTCCGCGACATAGTGATAGCGGCCGTAGATGGTTGCCAGCAGTACGAGGGTGGCAAATGCAAAAAAACCTCCCGCGACAGCAAATCTCATCGGCCGCGGCTTCGGCGATGTGAGGGCGCGGTACATTCCGAATGCCGTGGCGAATGCTGCGGCGACGTGGCCGCTCGGGAAAACGCTGTTTTTGATGTCGAGGTGTTTAAATATCCAGACGTTCGCGGTACGATCGAACGCCCACAAGCGCGGCAGAGCGTCGCCGGGAAACGCCACACGCGGCGGCAGCGTGGGGAAGTGCGGCAGCAGCGCGTAGGCCGTAAGCGTCGCCAGCAGAAACGTGGTCATGAAGCGCTCGATGCGTTCCCGCCCGCCGCGCGAATACAACAGCGCAACACCGGCCACCGGGGCCGCGTACAAGAGCAGGTAGGAGGTCTCTAGTATAGTTGGAAACACCCCGCCCGCGCTCTCAACAAAATTGCGCAGCAGCAGCACATGAAAGACGTGGTGGTCCCACGCGAGCAGCGTGTTTTCGAAGCCAGTGAGCGGTGGGGCTGTGAACCACCCCACTTCCCAATACGCAATAAGGAGCAGTGCGAGGGGAGCGAAATCGCGCAGGACGCGGCTCCATGGGCGCGAGTACGCGCGCTCAATGACAGCCAGCGCGCAGACCAGCACCGGCACGGCGAAGGCGGTTGAGATGAGCGCGACCGGCAGTGACCACGCCATCGCCATGACGGCAATGTAGGCGAAATACGCAATCAGAATGCGCTCGGGCGTGCGGAGCGCGTAACGGATGCCGCCCGCCGCCTCGCGCTCGCGAGTGGCGATGCTCGTCAATGCGCCATGTGCTGCGCGGCCACCAGCCCTCCGAATTGCGTTGCGTTAAAAGCGCCGTGCATCAAGGCCGCTGCCATGGTCGAGCCGGTGCGGTACCGTGCCCAGCCGAATACGATGCCTGCGATGGAGATTAGAAAAATGTAGCGCCAGTCCGGATATTCCGTGCCATGCAGCGCGCCAAACAACACGCCCGTCACCACGATGCCGGCGATAACACCCCAGGCGCGCATGAGCACGGGAAGAAAAAAGCCGCGGAACGCCAGTTCCTCGCAGACGGGTCCCACGATGACGACCAGCACCGCGAACGCCGCGATCGTCGCTTTGCCTCTGAGCAAGCTCTGAAACGGAAGATTGATCTGCGGCGTGCGCAGAAGCGTGCCGATGATGCCGAGCGCGATGGCGAGCACCGGTCCGCCGACGATGGAGAGCGCGGCTTCTTTTCCGGAAGGCGCCAGCCATGCGAGCGGCCTCCAGAACGGTGCGCGATATTTCACACGGAAGATCAGGAATAGAAAGCCGAACGAGAACACGTACCACAGCATCTGCCCCGCGATGAGCATGAACGTGGTGCCCAGCGCGGCGAAGTTGCCGAATTTAGCAATGAGCAGCGCGGCGATGAGGCTGAGAAACGAGAGGCCGATGAACAGGCCGATATCTTCGAATCCCCAGAAAAGTCCGGGTTCGGGCGGGGGCGCCGCGGCGTCCGGAGGCGGCGGCACCGGTTCGTCGAAGGGCGACATGTCCATCGGGTTCAACCGCGCTCAACCAGTGCCGCAGCGAGCAGCGGGATCATGATCTCGTGATGTCCGGTAATGGCGTACCCACGTCCGCCCGAGGCGGCGTGCGGTCGATCCACCACGTTCACCTTGGGCCGGTAGTGCTGCAGGAAGTCGAAGTTCACGGTTGTGAAGTTC
>JAICMB010000555.1 GCA_025929455.1 Bryobacteraceae bacterium
ATGCAAGACTGCCCGTTGTTGACCGTGCGCGCGCGAACCGCGGTCGTTACCGCATTGTCGAGATCCGCGCTCGGCATGACAATGAACGGATCGCTGCCCCCCAGTTCCAGCACCGTCTTCTTGATGCTGTGCCCGGCCGCCGTGGCAACGGACACGCCCGCGGCTTCGCTGCCCGTCAGCGTTACGGCAGCAACGCGCGGGTCTGCGATCACCTCGGCCACCGCCGCCCCTCCGATCAGCAGCGTCTGAAACGCTCCGTCCGGAAAACCCGCGCGGCAGAAAATGCGCTCAATCTCCAGCGCACACTGCGGCACGTTCGACGCGTGCTTCAGCAAGCCCACGTTCCCGGCCATCAGGGCGGGCGCGGCGAATCGAAACACCTGCCAAAACGGAAAATTCCAAGGCATGATCGCCAGCACCGGACCGATCGGGAGATATCGCACAAAACTCAGCGACGCGTTCGTCTCCACCACTTCATCGGCCAGCAGCGCCGCGCCGTTCTCCGCATAATAGCGGCAGCCCCACGCTGATTTTTCCGCTTCCTGAATCGCGGATGGGAGCGTCTTGCCCATCTCGGCAGTCATGAGGCGGCCTATCCGCTCTTTTTCCGCAACGAGAATTTCAGCCGCCCGCGCGAGCCATCGAGCACGCTGCTTAAACGTCGTCCTGCGATACTCGCGATAGCAATCCGCCGCGAGTTGCAGCCTGCGCTCTACTTCGTTGTTGGTGTGCGGTGCGAATTCGGCGATCACCTCGCCGTTAGCAGCATTGATGCTTTTCATGCGATGCCATTACGTGCGCCACCGTGTCGCCGAGGCGCAACTCCGTCCCAGCCCTTGCATAATCGACGCGCACATACGCGAGCGCCGCTACTTTGCCGAGCGTCGGCGAGAACACAGCCGACGTGATCTCTCCAGCTTTGTTGCCCGAAGCATCGGTCAGAATCGCGCGCGCTTCGGGTGGTTCCGCCGTGTCGATTTGCATGGGCAGTAGTACGCGATGGATCTGCCCGCGCGAGCGCACGCGTTCCACGATTTCCTGGCCGAGATAACAGCCCTTGCTGAAGCTAAGCGCACGCGGCTGGTTGGCCTCCTGCGCGAGATACCGCTCGCTGATGTCCTCGCCATAGCGCGGCCGCCCATATTCCATCCGCACTAGATCGAGCGCCGCGGCATCCGCTGCCACCGCGCCGTGTTCCGCCAGCGCGGTCGTGACATCCTTCGCGCGTTCCCGCGGCAGAATGAGCAGGTATCCCGGCCCGCCCGTGATGCTGGCGCGCACCACAACCGTGCCGTTCCATTCCTCGCTGGCCAGTTCTTTTTCCGGAACCGGAGCGCCGCTCTTCGATAGCACATCGGCGCTCGCGGGTCCTTCGACGGCAATCGTCGCCAACGTCTCCGTCGCGTCCTCGATCGTCACATCGTCGGCGATGATGAACTGATCGAGATGCTCCAGCAGCTTCTCGCGAACCTCCGGCTCGGAGTCGATCACGAAATAGTCGGGCCGGCAAATAACATTCGCATCGGCGAGAATGCGTCCCTGAGCCGACAGAAAAAATGCATAGCAGCCCTCGCCGGGTGCGAGCGTCTGAATCGCATTCGTGGTCATCGCATGCAGCAGCCGCGCCCGGTCGTCACCGGTCGCGATAATCGTCGTACGCCCCGGCAATACTACCCATGCGGCCGCGTTGCGCACGGCTTCATATCCCGCAGGTGTTGCTGTTGCGTTCATGGATGCGTATTGCCGGCCAGCATACCGAGCGACAGCCAGCGCAGATCGGCGGATATTGCGATCACGATCAATCCCGACATCATCAAGCCCGTCAGCCAGCGCCGCCGTTTCGCCAGTGTAGCTCCCGGCAGCGTGTACAGGAATGTCACCGCGAAGATGTGCAGCACGAACAGAAATTTCACGCCGATCACGGCATGATAGTAGGGCGGGTACGCGGACTTGGAGAGGTAATTGTACAGCCCCGAAATCAGGATCGTTGCCAGCAGCGTCCACAACACCGCGCGAAACCGCATCACGCTCGTATTGATAAAAGTTTCCGCACTCGCGCCGAGCGTGTCCAACGCGGGCCACACCGCCATCCGCGCGTAAAGGAAACCCCCGATGAGAGCGACAACCGAAGCAATGTGGAGCCAGCGCATAAAGACCGCCAGCACAGCTCCCAAACCGGGGTCCATAATCCGAGTATAGCGGCCACGGCCTTCTGCGCCGTCTCGTAGCGGTGCGAGCGGGCCGTATATAATCAAGATTCCCCTCGATTCCGCTGTGCTCCTTCAACTCGACAACATACAAAAGCGGTTTGGCGGCGTGCATGCGCTGAGGCGCGGCGACCTCGCTGTGTCTGCCGGCGAAGTGCACCTGTTGATGGGCGAAAACGGCGCCGGCAAGAGCACGCTCATGAAAATCGTGGCGGGCTTGCAGCAGGCCGACGGCGGCGAAATGCTGTGGCGCGGCGAGCGCGTGCGCTTTCGCTCGCCTGCGGAAGCCGCCGCCAACGGTATCGCGATGGTGCATCAGGAGTCGCTGCTCGCGCCGCATCTCACGATTGCCGAGAACATTTTCCTGGGCCGCGAAGATCGCGCGCCGTTCGGGTTCGTCAGCCGCCGCAAAATGCTGGAGCGCGCCGCGCAGCTCATCGAGCGCCACGGCTTTCCGCTGCAGGCTTCCTGGCGCGTGGACCGGCTCAGCCCCGCGGGCAAGCAGCTTGTCGAAATCTGCCGCGCCATCCAGCACGGCTCCAGCCTGCTGATCTTCGACGAGCCTACGTCCTCGCTATCGGAATCGGAAACCCACGAAGTCTTCCGCATCGTCTCCGAGTTGCGCGACCGCGGCATGGGCGTGATCTACATCACCCATCGCCTCGAGGAACTGCGCTCTGTGGGCGACCGCGTTACGGTCCTGCGCGATGGTGAAACCGTGCACACCGGTCCGCTCTCCGATTTGACGACCACGCAACTCATTCAACACATGGTCGGCCGGCCCGTTACCGCGATCTACAAGCGCAATCCGCTGCCGCCCGGCGAGGAGCTGCTGCGAGTCGACAACCTGACCCGCCGCCCCGCGCTGCACGACGTTTCGTTTTCGCTGCGCGCGGGCGAGATCGTCGGCATGGCGGGCCTCATC
>JAICMB010000080.1 GCA_025929455.1 Bryobacteraceae bacterium
CTCTACCGCCGCATGCTTCCCGACGTAAGTGACGATATGCTGTTCGTCAGTGCGACCAAGGGGCTCGAACCGGGTACGCTGCTGCGCATGTCGCAGGTGGTCGAAACCGTGATCGGCGAGCGTTTTCTTCCGCGTGTCGCGGCGCTTTCAGGACCTACGTTCGCGCGCGAGGTGGCGCTTGGTGAACCCGCCGCCGTCGTCATCGCTTCCGCCGATACCACCACAGCCGCGGCGATACAACTTGCTTTCTCCGGTCCCACGTTCCGGCTGTATACGAACGCCGACATCACCGGGGTCGAAATGGGCGCCGCGCTGAAAAACATCATCGCCATCGGTGCGGGGCTCTGCGCGGGCCTCGCGTTCGGCAGCAACGCCGTGGCGGCGCTCATCACGCGCGGGCTGGCGGAGATAACGCGCCTCGCGGTCGCCATGGGCGGCCAGACACGTACGCTGGCCGGACTCGCCGGACTCGGCGACCTCGTGCTCACCTGTACGGGCGAGCTCAGCCGAAACCGCCGCGTCGGCATTGAGCTCGCCCGCGGCCGCACGCTCGCCGACGTGCTGAGTTCGACGAAGATGGTGGCGGAGGGAGTGGAGACCGTTCCCGCCGCCATGGACCTGGCGCGCAAATTCGGCGTCGAAATGCCCATAACGGAGCAGATGGACGCGATCCTGCGCTTCGGGCGCGGTCCCCGCGAAGCCGTCCGCGATCTAATGGAGCGTACACTCACCCAGGAATAGCGTGACCGGCAGCCTCATCCACGCGCAGTCTGCACAAGCAACTCGGGCAAACCACACGATGACAACGCGGGCCGCATGCCCGGGCTCTGTGTATCCGGTCCGGAAGGCGGAGCATGATCGCGATGCGGAACTCATGCTGCGCGTCCGCGACGGCGATGACGCGAGCTTTGCGTTACTGGTCCAGTTTCATCGCGACTCCGTAGTGCACTTCCTGTCGCACATGGTGGACGATCAGGCCGTCGCGGAGGAACTCGCGCAGGAAGCGTTTCTGCGGGTGTATCGATCACGGAGCACATATGAGCCGTCGGCGAAATTCACGACTTGGCTGTTCCGCATCGTGACGCACTTGGGACTGAATGCAATTCGAGACGGCAGGAATGAGAGATGCCAAGAGAGACTCGACGCCGAGCGCGATCATGGCGCGTCCAAGCAAATCGCGGATCATGGCAGGACGATCGAGCAGATCCTGCTTGCGGCGGTGCGGCTGGATGAAATTCGGCGGGCCGTGGCAGAGTTGCCCGCAAAGCAACGCGCGGCGGTGCTGATGCACAAATACAAGGAGATGGACTACTCACAGATTGCGCAGGCGCTGGGGTGTTCGGAATCCGCGGTGAAATCGCTGCTGTTCCGGGCATACGAGCGGCTGCGCGTGAAGTTGGCGCATTTGGCGTGAGGGGAAGCGGGAGCCGGCGCGCGCAATCAGCGAGACACCGCCGCGCGGAGAGCGGCCGTGCGCTCGGTTAGTGCCGCGACAAAGCACGGCACTTCGGTTGGGAGCGCACCCGCGGCATGCAGGGCGGCGGTCCATTGCGCATCCGTGATGCGGCCGAGACGGCGCAGCAGCCAGGCGGCGTCAGCGACCGTGATGCCCGACATGAAGTCGCGCGAGTGCTGGCCCTCGAAGCCGAAGCGGATGCTGTGATCATCGAGGCCGGTGATAAATTGCGCGCTCTGGGCGCGGTACTTGCCGCAATCGAACACGGAGGTATCTCGATACTGATGACCCCAGGCGCCCATGGATTGGCCCCAGTCGTCGACGAAGTAGATCCACTCCGGAGGGGTCGCGTTTACACGCTCCAGCACACCGAGGTTGCTGCCCTGCAATGAGTCGCGCGCATCTTTGTTGTCCCAGTCGGACACGAACATCACGAGGATCTTCAGGCCCGCGAGCTGCGGCGTGCCGGTGAACGGATTGCTGTCCCAGCGCCATGTGGCATTATCCACAAACGTGAGACCGGGTTCGAAGCGTTCGAAAGAGGCGTACGCGAATTGTCCCGTGGAAGCAATGAAATCGGCGGCGCGCTTTAACGGTTCGATTTTTTCAATCACGCCTTCAGGGATGAAATAAGTGGGCTCACCGTAGTAGCCGAGCGCTGAGGCGAGGCGTGTGCAGAACGTCTCGGCGCGCGCCTCGGGACCGCCTTTCACACGCCAGCGGCGGCCGGCGGCATCGTCGACGAACACTTTCGGATTGTTACCGCGCAGGTCTTCGGCGACGAAGGTGAACGGAGGCTTGGGCGCGAAAGCGGGGCCGTTTTTTCCCCAGGTGAAGTCGAATGCACTTACGTCGCCGGGATCGGTCCAGAGCACCGGTTTGATGCCGGGCGGGGGATTGCGCGTACCGCATGCGGACAGCGCAAGAAATGCAATCGCGGGGAGGAGTTTTAGTCCCACTCCACGCGGTATTCCTCGATGACAGGATTGGCGAGCACGTCGCGGGCTATCTGCTCGACTTCAGCGCGCGCGCGGTTCTGGTCGGCGCCGGCGTCGATCACGATTTCGAAGTACTTGCCCTGGCGGACGGACGCGATGGAGCGATGCCCCTGGCTGACGAGTGCGGAGCGGATGGTTTGGCCCTGCGGGTCGAGCACCGTCGGCTTCATCGAGACGTACACGCGCGCTTTCATCAAGACCATTGTACGTGTGGCGCGCAAAGAAAAAACGGCGGGAGTGGAGACTTCGATCGCTCCCGCCGTCACGGTACGAAGCGGAGTTATCCGCGGGCTGCTTGGCCGCGCTGAACCCGGCTGTGCCGGTGTCCCGTACGTGTCATGAAGTGCTGGCCCATGCTGTCGGCCTTGGCCTTCTGATCCGGCGTCAGCGTAGCGTAGAACTTCCCGTACGCCTGCGCGAAGATGGTCGTCATCTGAGTCTGCGCCTGGGCCTGCTTGGAAGCCAGCTGATTGATCTCAGCCTCGTTGCCGCCCTTGGCCGCGGTGAACAGGGCCTTGCGCGTCTCGCGCAGCTCCTGGCGCAGCGGCTTGGTCTGCTGCATGGCGTTGCCGAAGATCTCCTTGGCCTGTGCCTGTTGGTCGGCCGTGAGGTTCAGCCGCTGCGAAAGGCGGTTGAACATTTTCTGTTGCCGCTGTTCACGCTGTTGCGGGTTCACGGCATGGCGGCCGTTATGAACCGGGGTTGACGGTTGCTCGGCAGGCGCTGTGCCCTGCGCGAACATCATGCCGGCCGCGAGAGCGCTGGCGCCGGCGATTCGAAGGAAAGTTTTTTTCAAGGTTTTTCACCCTCCTGCTCAATTGGACGGAGCGACCCTCTCGGGGGTCGGTAAAGAGATGTAACTCAGGCACTTATTTGATTAACGGCGGTTCACGAACGGGCGCGTGCGGCGCGCCGTATAATAAATGCGATGCGCAAATCCAACTGGCGTCCGGCCGCGTTGTCGCTCACTGTCCTCGGCGCGTTTCTGCGGCTTCTGCCGCATCCGCCCAATTTCGCACCCGTGGGATCCACCAGCGTATTCGCCGGTGCGCGCCTGGCGGTCTGGCAGGCGTACCTGATTCCTCTCGCGCTGATGGCGGTTACGGACCCCATCATCGCGGCGCGCTATGGCGAGCCCGCGTTTACGACGGGACGCTTGTGGGTGTATGCGAGCTTCATGATCAGCGTGTGGCTGGGGCGGCGGGTGCGATCCACCACGAGCGCGCTGAAGATCGGCGGCGTGGTGCTGGCGAGTTCGGTGCAGTTTTTCCTGATCACCAACTTCGGCACCTGGCTGAACGGGCTGACGCTCGCCGGCGGACATTATCCGCGCACGTTGGCTGGGCTCGTGGAGTGCTACACATACGCCATTCCGTTTTTCGGCTGGACGGTGTGCGGGGATCTGTTCTACGCCGGTGTCCTGTTCGGAGCGCACGCGTGGCTTTCGCATCGCGTCGCGCGCGCGGAACTCGTCACCGCCTGAGCGTGCGCCCACAGGAGACGCGCTTTCGCGTGCGCTACGCCGAGACCGACCAGATGGGCGTGGTTTACTACGCGAACTATTTCATCTGGATGGAAATCGGGCGCGCGGAATATTGCCGCGCGGCGGGCATCTGTTATCGCGACATGGAAGCGGCCGATGGTGTGCGCCTGGCGGTGGTGGATGCGCACTGCCGCTATGTGGCCCCAGCGCGGTACGACGAGGAGATCGCGGTGACGACGTCGATTACCGAAGCGAACCGCCGCATGGTGACGTTCGATTACGCGATCCGCGAGGCGCAGTCGGGCAGGGATCTGGCGACGGGCGGGACGAAGCACATTTTTTTGAGTGCGGCGATGCGGCCGGTGAAGTTGCCGGCGAAATATCGGGCGGTGTTTGGGGTGTGAGCGCCCTCAGTGTGCGGCGGCGATCGCCTGTGCGATAGCCGCGTTGTTGCGAATGCGTCCGTGCAGCAGCTCGCCGATGACATGGCGAATAGCCGTGGTGCTGAAGGATTTTGAATACACCATGGGCGAGTTCTGATCCGGAAGCTTAAGCAGAAACGGAACGCCAAGCGTGTCTTCGCGCGGGAGGCGCTCATCTTCGGCGGTCCAGTCGCGGCCATGACGCCACATCCACCAGCGCCAGCCGTGGTCCGACGTCACCAGTATCGCGGTGCGGTCCGCAAGACCCGCGGTCTGAAGGCGTGCGCGCAGCCGGCCCAGGATCTCGTCGGCGAGGGCGACCGCGTCAACATAACTGTTGCGGCCGTCGAGCGCCATACCGCTCAGCTTCCGGTTGTACCAAACGGGCGGGTGCGGGACCGGGATGTGTATCAGCGTGAGCGCGATGCCCGGATCGGCGATCATGTCTTCCGCATGGGCGAGTAGGCGGCCCGTCCGCTCGGCCATATTCTGGCGCATAGTGCGGTCGGGATTCACACTCGGGACGCGACCCATCAGGGGAAATCCGGTAATCTGCAGACGCGTGTGCAGCGACATCGCGGATAACAAGGAGCCACCGCCGACATTCTCTTCGGCGCCGGCTCCCATCCAAGCCTTCACCCAGTAACAGTCTGTCAGGCTGTTGTTGAGAATGCGGCAATACGGGTGATACCAGCCTGCCAGCGCGGTGTTGTATCCAAGTGCGCGCGCATCGTCGAACACGTTGCCATCGGGCGTCGCGCCAAAGCGTTCGCGGCCGCGGCTGGTGGTCAATTCGAGGTCACTGGCACCTTGCGGGGTAGAGTGCGTGACACGACGGCCGAGAATCATGGCGGGCAGGCACAGCAGGGTCGCGTCGCCGGGCGGCGCCGCCGCGGTCGCGTAGAAGCTTTCCGCTCGGAGGCGGTCGAAGTTTGGCAAATACAGTCCGGCTGGGCGCTGCTCGAACGCGATTTTGCGACTGAGGGCATCGAAAACCACCCACACGACGCGCACGGGCGGATTTCCAGCCAAACGGGCTGCGAGCGGGCGGTCCTGAAATTCGGAGGGGTGATGCGCGATGCCGAATCGAAATGCCTGCAGCAGAATGAATGCGAGCACCGGCCACGAGTAGAGAAACGCGTCACGCACGGCTCGTGCTAACGGCAATGGCTTCCGGAACGACACGGCGACGGCGGCCGCCGCGCATGCGATAGCAGCCGGCCAGAACCACGCACGATGCACGGGCAGATTGAGCGCCAGCTCGCGAAGAACGGCGATCGAAGCCATCCCCGCGGGGACGATCGCGGCAGTTAGAAAAAGCAGCGCCCGCGCGCGGCGGCTCATGCCGCTGCGGAGTACCAACAGATACGCTGCGAGGAGCGCGGCCGTGAGGATCAGCTCGCAACAAATCACCGGTAGCGCTACGGACGTCCAGAGATCGTACTTGGCGAAATATGCGCTGCGCCGCTGTCCTAACTCGATCCAGGTCGCCAGGAAACACCAGGTGGAGTAGGAGAGTGCGATGGCGAGCGGCTTGGCGATGCGTGCTACTGAGACTGTGCGCGTCCGGGACGGCGGCGCGTTCGCAAGCGGTATGGTGCCGATCATGTGCGCGCCTTGTCCGCTGGTGAGCCCGCGGTGGCTTGTTCGATGCCGCGGGCCAGGTCTTCGGCCGTGCGGATGCGCCCGCTAAGAATGCCGTCAACGATGGTACGCGCGGCCGTCGTCATGAACGGTTTCGTGTAGAGGGAGCCCGAGTCTTGTCCGGGAAGTCTTACGATGAACGGCACGCCCATGAGGCCGCTGCGCGCAGCCAAACGTTCGTCTTCGGCATTCCAATCCCACGTGCGGCGCCACTCGGCGGCCCGCCAGCCGTGGTCCGCAGTAACGATCATGGCCGTCCTGCTTCCTAGTCCGGTATTGCTAATCTGCCGGAGCAAGCGGCCCAGAATCACATCCGCGCCGGCGACCGAGTCGGCGTAGCTGTTATCGCCATCGATGACAATGCGTCCTTGTAAACGATTGAAGCGTGCCGGCGGATGCGGTACCGGCAGATGCAGGAGCACAAGCCCCAGCGACGGATCCGCAACCATGCGATCGGCGCGCGAAAGCAACTGCGCCGTGCGCTCGGCCATGCCTTCCCGCACGTACCGGTCGGCGAACACGCCGGGTACATGGCGGATCATCGGAATACTCGTGAAGTGCACCAGCGCCTGTAGCCTGATGGCGGACATAAATGAGGCGTCGGCCGGCTCAGCGATCTCCGAACCCAACCAATTCGCGACCCAGAAACACTGGGTTAGGCTGTTGTTCAATACGCGGCAGTACGGGTGGTACCAGCCCGCCAGCGCTGTGTCGCGGCCCATGCGCCGTGCGTCGTCAAAGACGTTGCCGCCAGCAGCGGACCCGAAGCGCTCGATGCCGCGCTTCGTTTTCAACTCCAACTCGCGCGGGCCCCGGGCCGTCGCCGATACCACTTGCCGGCCAAGCAGCAGTGAGGGCATGCATTCGAGGGTCATATTTCCGGGCGGGTTGGCGGCGGTAGCGTAGAAGCTCTCGGCCCGGAGGCGATCGAAGTTAGGGAGATGCAAGCCGGCGGGGCGTTGGTCGAACGCGATAGCTCGACTCAGTTCGTCGAAAACGATCCAGACCACGCGTATCGGAGGCGTGCCGCCAAGCTTCGGCGCCGGCGGACCGTCCACGAACGCGCTGGCGGGTTGTGACAATCCGTTCCAGACGGCCGTGAGCATGATGAGCGCTAGTACTGGCCAGGCATGCAGGAACACCCCGCGCACCATACGCGATATAAGGTTTGCCTGGCGCAAAGCTCCGGCTGCGGCAATACTCATGGCGGGAAGAACGACAGGCCAGAAAAGCGGGTGGTGGGTTGCTGGTGCCAGGTTCAAGGGCGAGAGGCGTACAAGCGCGAGCGAGGCCATGCCGGCCGGGAGGAGGCAAGCCGCGATGAATGTCAGACGCCGGACACGCGACGGCACCCGGCAGCGCCGCAGCACGGCGTAGCCGGCGAGCAAGATGGAGGCAATAATCAGCTCCCAGCAGATGACCGGCAGTGCGACGGCGGTGCGCGGATCGTAACGCGTGAAGTAAAGCGCGCGGCCCTGCGCCAGTTCGATCCACGTGTTGAGAAAGCAGAACGTCGCGAAAGACACTGCAAGTAAGAGTGGTTTCGACATCCGCCGCCGCATCAGCTCCTTTTTCGAAGTATGTAGAGGCGGCGGGTGTGAGTCAGTTCGGTGTTGTCGAGAACGTCGAAATGTTCACGCGCCGCCGCTTCGAAGCTGGCGGCGTTCAGGTCGGCGTGGAGGGCTTCCCGGCCGCGAGCCAGCGTACGAAACTGCTCATCGGCCGGATCTACGTATTCGATAATCAGGCAGCCGGAAGTGAGCCGGGCGGCGAAATCGAACAACAGCGCCAGCGGGACACGCTCGTTGACAATCAGGTGATGAGCGACGGCCAGCATAAGCACGCAGGCGAAACGGCCGGCGGCGCGGTCGAGAAAAGAGGCGCACTCGCTATTGGCCCAGCCGACGGCTCCGGGCGGGCGCGCAATGTTGACGACCAACGGAAGGACCGGCTGTTTGCTGTCGCGGGCCCTGCGCCATACCGATCCGACGACGCTGGCGTCATTGTCCAGCGCGACTACGCGCGCGCCGAGGCTGGCGGCAAGCATGCTGAAGTGGCCGGTGTTGCAGCCGACATCCAGCACGGTGGCTGGGCGGAGCCGCTCCAGGGTGGCACGGACCGCGGCTTCCTTGGCGGCAAACTCCGGGGCGGAATAGTTCAGGCCGGTCTGCATATAGGAAGACCAGCGGCTCCCGTTTTCCCGGCGGCGGGCGGAGGCAAGCAGGCGCTTGGCGCGGCCGATGGTGCGGGAGAGCACGAACTTGGCTTCGTCCGGCGTGCGGGCGCGGCGCTCGCGATAGGCGCTGCCCGAGCTTTTATCTCCCCGTTTCGACAGCATCGCCGGTATGGTTACGGCCCCGGCGAAGGGCGGCAGGTATCGTTTCCAGGCGGGCCAGGACCGCAGGACCTCGTCCGGTTCCAGACCGTCGCGGCGGGTGATCAGGAAATCGGCGAGCGACGACGCGGAGTGGCGGGTCGCGAGCAGGGGAAACACAAACGTGCGCATAAATTGCGCATAGGGACGCCAAACGGGGTCGAGCGGGTCGCGCTCGTCGAAGGAAAGCGCGTCGAGGAATACCGGACGGCTGCCCTCGAACATGACGTTGTACGGCGTCGCGTCTTTGAGGCCCCAAGCGGCGCTTAAGGCGGTAGACGCCATGTCCAGGGTTAATTCACCGGCGGCCTGGAGCATTTCGGGCGCCCATTCGTACGGATAGTTGGGGAAAGTTATCGGCTCGTGCTCTAACAGCACCGAGCCCTCTATGGAGTGACCGTTCGGCGTGCAGGATGCCGCCGGGATTTCCCAGGTGCGGCACAGTGTTCCGTCGGCGATCCATCCGGTCGCGAGCGGAGAAGAGAGGAAGCGCCGGGCAGGTTCCGCTGCGTGCGGGAGCACACAGCGGAGAATTCGCGGACCGCTGCGAAAAACGAAGCCGTCGGGATCGCGAAATGAGAGTCGCGCCGAAGCACTACTCATCCGTCTGGGGTTTACGCATTTTCCGCCAGATATTGGCGAGCGCGCGACGGAACCGATACATCACGGTGGCTGCAGTCAGCGTGGCGACTTGCAGGAAAAATAAACCCGAACCTGGATCAGTATACACGATTGCACCAAGGGCATGTTATCACAGCCGTTCGGATGTGGAAAGCCCGATGCGAAATGTAACTGATAGTACCGTAATAGGTTACCTGGGTACCATCGATGTCGGGTAGCATGGCTGAGGGGGCCGCTTAAAGCCGTTATGAGCACGGTCGAGCGGACCCAGTACACCACTGCAAGGGGGCATTTCATCGCATGTCCGAACGTATCCAAGCGCTGCAGTCCATGCTGGCCAATGCGCCGGAAAACACGTTCGTCCGCTATGCGCTGGCGATGGAGCACCTGAACGGCGGCGACGCGGAAACGGCTGTAAAGGAATTTCGTGCCGTGCTCGATGTCGATCCAAACTACTCGGCGGCGTATTTTCATGGGGGGCAGGCGCTGGAGCGGCTCGGCCGTATTGAAGACGCGCGGGCGCTGTATGAAAAGGGAATCGAAGCCACGGAGCGCAGCGGCGATCTCAAAATGCGCGGCGAGATTCAGGGCGCGCTGGACATGTTACCGGTGTGAAGCTGCCGCGGGCTCCGCGCGCTTCTGCACCGGATCGCAAGCCCATAGCTCTGTGTTAGTCGTGTAATAGAAGCAGCACTGTTGGCATGCGAACCAGTCAAACTGCTAAAATCAGATGGAGATTATACACTAGGGGCGCAATGCGGCAGGGGTGTTTGGCCGCGGCGACTGATCCTTACGTAGAAGTGCGGGCGGATTCGCGCGCGCGGCTAACAGGCGATCGCGCAGCGGCGCGTCGCAGGCGGCAAGCTGGTCTAGAAAGACGCTGTCAAGCTTACGCAGCGCCGCACTGTCGTATAGATCCGGAA
>JAICMB010000401.1 GCA_025929455.1 Bryobacteraceae bacterium
CGATTGTGTTCCTGATCGAGGACAACGGCTACGCGATTTCGGTCCCGGTCGAGTGCCAAACCCCGGGCGGCAATATTTCGGCGCTGCTCTCCGGCGTCCCGGGCTTGGCGCGTTTCGAGGTGGACGGCACAGATTTCATGGCCTCGTGGCGCGTGCTGCGCGATGCCGCCGAATACTGCCGCACGCGCCGAGGACCGGCGCTGGTGCACGCGAGCGTTACGCGCCCGTACTCGCACTCGCTCTCCGACGACGAACGCAATTACAAAACGCGCGCCGAACGGGAAGCCGAAGAGGCGCGCGATCCCATCATCCGCTTCGGCGAATGGCTCGTGAAAGAAGGCGCGCTCGACCGCCAAGGCTTGCAGGTCCTGGTGTACGAAGCCGATCGTGAAGTGCAGGCCGCTACCGACCGCGCCCTGCACGCGCCGCCGCCAGCCAAGGGATCGTCGCTCGATTTCCTCTACTCCGATGCGATCGATCCATGCTCGGCGGAATTCGATAGCGAGCCGCAGTTTAGCGGCGACCCGCGCACGATGGTTGACGAGATCAACCTCACCCTGCACGAGGAGATGCGCCGCAACCCCGACATGCTCGTCTTCGGCGAGGACGTCGCCGATTGCAGCCGCGAAGCGAACCTGTCGGAAGTAAAGGGCAAGGGTGGCGTGTTCAAAGCGACCGCCGGATTGCAGGTGGCGTTCGGCAGCCGCCGCTGCTTCAATACGCCACTCGCGGAAGCCGCCATCGTGGGACGCGCCACCGGTATGGCCACACGCGGCCTCAAGCCCGTCCCGGAGATTCAGTTCTTCGATTACATCTGGCCGGCGATGATGCAGATTCGTGACGAGCTTGTGAACCTGCGCTGGCGCTCGCATAACGGTTTCAGCGCGCCGGTTGTCATTCGCGTTGCGATCGGCGGGTATCTGAATGGCGGCGCGATTTATCACAGCCAGTGCGGCGAAGTGGTCTTCACGCACATGCCAGGCCTGCGCGTCATCATGCCGTCAAACGCGCTGGACGCCTGCGGTCTGCTGCGCACCGCTCTGCGCGCCGACGACCCGGTGCTGTTTCTCGAACACAAGAAACTCTATCGCGAACCGTATAACCGCTCGCCGCACCCCGGACGCGATTTCACGATTCCGTTCGGCAAAGCCAGCGTGGTCAAGACCGGGCATCACCTGACCGTGGTCACCTACGGCGCGCTCGTACAGAAGAGCCTGCAAGCCGCGCTCGAAGTGGAAAAGCGCAATCCCGAGTGGAGCATCGAAGTGATCGACCTGCGCTCGCTTGCTCCGTACGACTGGGAAGCGATCCGCACGTCGGTCGAAAAGACGAGCCGGCTGCTGATCGCGTACGAAGACACGCTGTCGTGGGGCTTCGGCGCGGAGATCGCCGCGCGCGCTGCGGATGAACTGTTTGATCGCCTCGATGCTCCCGTGGGACGTGTCGCCGCGCTCGATACGTGGATCGGCTACCACCCGCAGCTCGAAGCGGAAATCCTGCCGCAGACGGAAGACCTGGTGCGCGAGGCGGAGCGTCTGCTCGCCTACTAACTAACGTGACTCGCAGGAAGCTACTGGCGGCCGCGGCAATGGCCGGGGGCGCGCTCGTGGCAGACGAGCCGCAGTCGATTCGTGCGCTGCGGCCGATGACGGCGGGCATCGTTCCGATCTCGGACGATGAGCGCCGCGCGCGCATGGATAAAGCGCAGCGCCTCATGCGCGAACACGGGCTTGCCGCGATCGTGCTGGAGCCGGGTTCGAGCCTGTTCTACTACACCGGCACGCGCTGGGGGCGCAGCGAGCGCGTTTTCGCGTTTGTGTTGCCTGCGCGCGGCGAGCCGGCCTGGGTCGCTCCGGCTTTTGAACTGTCACGAGCGCGCGAAGTGATCCGATTTGGCAACGACATCCGCACCTGGCAGGAGGACGAGGACCCCGCCGCGCTCATAGCGGGCATTTTTCGCGATCGCAGCGCCGCGTCCGGACGCGTCGGCATTGAAGAAACCACGCGCTTTTTCGTGTTCGACGGCACCCGCAAAGCCGCGCCCACCGCGCAACTGGTCAGCGCAACGCCGGTGACCGCTGGATGTCGCATGATCAAATCGCCGGCCGAGATCGCGTTGATGCAGCGCGCCAACGACGTCACGCTTGCTGCCGTTCACGCGACCGCCGCGACTGTACGTGAGGGAATGTCCGAGCACGACATCGCCGCGAATCTGTCGGCCGCGTACAACGCGCTGGGCTTCAGCGGCGACGGGCTGGTTCTGGTTGGTCCCGCGAGCGCGTCTCCGCACGGCAGCCGCATTCCGCACCGCGTGCGTGAACGCGACATCGTGCTGATCGATAGCGGAACGAAAGTAGAAGGCTACGAGTCCGACGTCACGCGCACCTGGGTGCTGGGCAAGCCCACCCCACGCGAGCGGCACGTCTGGGAGATCGAGCGCAAAGCGCAGGATGCCGCGTTTCGGGCCGCGCAACCGGGGGTGCCGTGTGAAGCTGTAGATGCCGCCGCGCGCAAAGTGATCACCGATGCCGGATTCGGGCCGGGATACAAATTGCCAGGACTGCCGCACCGTACCGGGCACGGCATCGGGCTTGACGGTCACGAGTGGACGAACTTTGTACGCGGCAACAAGACGCCAATCGCGCCGGGCATGTGTTTCAGTGACGAGCCTACCATCGCCATTCCGGGCGAGTTCGGCGTGCGCCTGGAGGACTGTCTCTACATAACGCTGGACGGCCCGCGTTTCTTTACGGAGCAGAGCGCCTCGATCGATCACCCGTTCGCGTGATCAGGCGATGTTCAGAACGCGCTTTACCGTGCCGCGATCGGCATCGATCTTCTTCTGCAGCAGCATGATCGAGTAGATCAACTGCTCCGGACGCGGCGGGCACCCCGGCACGTAAACATCGACCGGAATCACCTGATTGACCGGGACCAGCGCGTAATTGCTGAACACGCCCGTCGACGTCGCGCACGCGCCCATGGAAATGACCCACTTCGGTTCCGGCATTTGCTCATAAAGCCGCCGGATAACGGGAGCCATTTTGTTCGAGACGCGTCCGGCGATGATCATCAGGTCCGACTGCCGCGGTGAACCGCGCATGACCTCCGCGCCGAAGCGCGAAATATCGTAGCGCGAGCCGATCATCGACATCATCTCGATCGCGCAGCACGCCAGCCCAAAAGCCATCGGCCAAATGGAGTTTTTGCGCGCCCAGTTGACCGCTTTGTCCAGCGTCGTGAGGACTATGCCATCAGTGGGTCCGCCGGCGTCCGCGTCATCGATCCGCGCAAACAGCTCCGGCGGCAGACTCAACTGAAACTTGTCATCAACGTCCACGATCATAATTATCGCATGGACCTTTTCGATGCCCGTCACACGCAGCCGCAGATCGAACAGGAAACATTGGATGAAGCGGCGGCGCTGTGGCGCATCGAGCCGGAGTTCTGGGACATCTGGGGCCATCACCATGTGACGGATCCCACGACGGAACTGGCCATCCTGAAGTCGCTCGGCGTCGATACCTCCAGCCCCGCAGCACTGCAGAACGCCATCGAGGAACGCATCGCTTCGGAATGGACGGCG
Source organism: Bryobacteraceae bacterium (assembly GCA_025929455.1). Next base: position 3,587 of record JAICMB010000401.1, read on the forward strand.
TTGCTGCCGCCTGCCGTCATCCTGAGCCGCGGCGCGCGCGAAATTCGCGTGCGTGTCCCGGCCACCGAGGCGGAGGCGACCGCAACGTTCGATATCCGCTGTGAAAACGGAATGGCCTTTCGGTTCGAGGAGCGACTCGGCCCAGCGCCCGTGACGGACAGGCGCGACATCGGAGAGCAGCGCTATTGCGAGAAGCGCGTCACGATGCCCGGGGAGGTGCCGCTCGGCTATCATCAGATCGTCGCGCGCACGGCCGCACACTTGTCGACCGCGCGCCTGATCGTTTGCCCCGAGCGCGCTTATCAGCCGGAGTGGCTCGCGGACCGCACCACTGCCGGGATTGGCGTCAGCCTGTACGGATTGCGGTCCGGCCGCAACTGGGGGTGCGGCGATTTCACGGACCTCGAGCGCTTCACGTCCTGGGCCGCATCCGCGCTCGGCGTAAGTTTCGTCGCGCTCAATCCGCTGCACGCGATTCCGAACCGCCGGCCGTTTA